>CALRSN020000274.1:0-4524 GCA_943370865.1 Bordetella parapertussis | reverse complement strand
TCAATACTGGTTCCGCAAAATATTGCTTCCCTTACACCAGGTGGTACTGTTAGACCTACTTTCAGGTTAGCTACTGACAGGGGTAATATTATTACCAGCACTTTCAGGGATGTGGTAAGCACTGCTTCTACTTACTTTATGCAGTTTGGTATCCGTTATATCTTTAACAACTAAGATGTAGTTTATTGAATAGAAAAACCCGGTCAATGACCGGGTTTTTTATTGTACATCTTTTATTAAACAAAAGATCATTTCTTGCCCCAACCCCATTTCAAAAATTCCGGCATGGCTAATCCCCAGGTGGGTACATCATGCCGACCTTCCGGCATTTCGAGGTAATGAATATCCTTTTCTTTGTCGTATCCTTTTTTAACCAGTTCTTTGATCAGGTCTAACGTATCGTCAATGGAATCAATGACACCGTTATGGTTGCGATCCATGGTTTCATCTTTATTGCCGCATTGTAAAAAGAACTTCAGCCCTGGTTGATAATTACCTTTCCGTATCTGCTGGTGAATGATCCGGTGCTTATCATCGTCATACTCTTTTTCGGTCTGGTCAATACTTCTCCACCATAATGAAGCTGAAAATATGCCTGTCTTCTTAAATACGGAAGGGTGGTTCCAGACAATGTCCAGTGCACTAAGGCCACCCAGCGAAAACCCCGCAAATGCTTTTTCTTTGAAGGAAGACAGCCGGTAGGTTGTTTTGATGTAGGGAAGCAATTCTTCAAAAATGAAAGCTGTATAAGCAGCTGCTTTTGCTCCCCGGCCAAGATAATCGGGTTCCCCGGCCACACCATATTCCATTTTCCTGTCTTCCCCACAATGAATAGCCACACAAAGCAAGGGTTCTATGGCCTCATTGGCATATAATTTTTCCAGGAGGGGTTCAAAACCCAGTTCCTCCATATTCTGGCCGTCATTGATCAGCAATAAACTCATTTGAGAAGGGTCGGTTACATTAAGGGGCAAATAAAAATCAATTTTCACCTCCCTGCCCAGTTCCCGGGACTTTATAACCGCATTTTCTACCAGGACACCCGATACTTTCGTCATACGCATGGTCTCAAAAATAAGGATTTAATAATAATAGCCACTTTTTGAAACAATCTTCCACAACCCCATAAAAGCAGTTGGTTAATTTGTTAATTTGATGACGAAAAAATAAATTTGGTAACAGCTGCACTGGTTCCGGCTTTTGCTTCCACTGCAAGGCTTGTATCATTAACCAACCAACTAAAAAAAGTTTATGAAGAAAATAGGAATCCTCCATGGTAAGGAACGTTCATTCCCCGAAGCTTTTGTAGGGAGAGTCAACAGTAAAAATGTGGCGGGTATTACAGCAGAACCTGTTCGTATTGATAAGGCCATGCAGGGCGTTCACAGCGGTTATAGTGTAATCATTGACCGTATCTCGCAGGATGTTCCTTTTTATCGTACCTGGCTGAAGAATGCTGCTGTTACCGGCACCGCAGTTATCAATAATCCTTTCTGGTGGAGTGCCGATGATAAGTATTTCAACAATTGCCTGATGACAAAAGTGGATGTTCCTGTTCCCAAAACAGCTATCCTTCCTTCCAGGGATCTGCCGGATGATACCTCCGACGAATCATTCAGCAACTTAGCTTTCCCCCTAGATTGGGATTCTATTTTCAAGTATGTTGGCTTCCCGGCTTATATGAAACCATTTGCAGGCGGTGGCTGGAAGCATGTTTACAAACTCAATAGTGCAGAAGAATTTTTTCAAAAACACAGTGAAACGGGCCAGTTAGTAATGCTCTTACAGGAAGAGATCGTCTTCACTGAATACTATCGTTGCTATTGCATCGGTGGCAAATATGTGCGGATCATGTCGTATGAGCCCCGCAACCCGCATCACCTTCGTTATGTAGCCGATTTCAAGCCTTCGGCAGAACGCCTGCAACAGATGACGGATATTGTACTTCGTATCAACAAATACCTCGGTTATGATTTTAATACAGTTGAATTAGCTGTCCGGGATGGTGTTCCCTATGCTATTGACTTTTGCAACCCGGCTCCCGATGCAGAAAGAACCAGTGTGGGTGAAGAAAATTTTGAATGGGTGGTAGAAACCGCCGCTAATTATGCCATTGAAAAAGCGATGAGTAATGTGGACGGCGCTGATAACCTGACCTGGGGTGAATATGTAAAAAGAAGCAGCACCAAAATGCCTTTGATCTAAAAGACAATTACCAATTTCAAATTAACGTATGACCCTGAACTATAAAAGTTTTACTCTCGGAGTTGAAGAAGAATACATGGTGCTTGATCCTGCCACCCATGAGCTCAAAAGTCATGAACAAAAGATCGTTCATGAAGGACAGAAAGTGATCAAGGACAAAGTGAAGGCAGAAATGCATCAGGCCGTAGTGGAAGTAGGTACGGATATTTGCGCTGATATTGATGAGGCCTATACGGATGTGGCAACTTTGCGTAAAACCATATCCGGCATTGCCGGAGACCTTGGTTTTGCAATGGGTGCATCCGGTACTCACCCTTTCAGTCACTGGGAAAGCCAGCTCATCACCGACCATGTCCGGTATAGCGAGATCGTCAATGAACTGCAGGAAGCGGCAAGAAGTAATCTTATTTTCGGGCTGCATGTGCATGTGGGTATGGAGAACCGGGAAATGGCTAACCATATTGCCAATTCTACAAGATATTTTTTACCCCACGTTTATGCATTAAGTACCAACTCCCCTTTCTGGGAAGGAAGAATGACGGGTTACAAATCTTTCCGCACCAAAGTATTTGATAAATTTCCCCGCACCGGTATACCTGAAGCATTTGAAAGTATCGAGGCGTATGATAATTATGTGAAGCTGCTGATCAAAACTAATTGTATTGATAATGCCAAAAAGATCTGGTGGGACCTGAGAGTTCATCCTTTCTTTAATACGGTGGAGTTCCGTATTTGTGATGTACCGATGACGGTTGATGAAACCATTGCGATTGCTGCTTTGTTCCAGGCAATCTGTGCCCGCATCTATATGCTGCGCAGCAAGAACCTGAATTTCATTCAATACCCGAGACCATTACTCAATGAAAATAAATGGAGAGCCAGCCGCTATGGTATTGATGGATACCTGATCGATTTCGGGAAAGAAGAAGAAGTGAATACCAGGGCATTGATCTATGAGCTGCTTGATTTTGTTGATCCCGTATTAGATCACCTGGGCAGTCGTCACCGGCTTGCTTATGTACATAAAATGCTGGAACAGGGAACCGGTGCCGACCGCCAGCTGGCCGTTTTTGAACAAACAAAGAACCTGAGTAACGTTGTGGAATATATCGAGAAGCAATACCTCGCTGGTATCTGATATGGATTACCTGAGTTTATTATAACGGATCATCGCTTCGATAAAATAATAATCTGCATAGGTTAGCGGTACATCTACTTCTGTACCCGCTGGTAAATGACCAACTCCATGCTGCAGCAGAAACCCGCCATTTGTTCCTTGGTTAGCCTTGTATGAGTTTCCTGATAATGTTTTTAAAATAATTGCAGCAGTATTTAAATAGGATTGTTTTGTTTCCGGATCCGCATATTCACCCAGTTCAATAAGTGCAGAAGCAGTAATAGCAGCCGCAGATGCATCTCTTAACACTGCAGGAATGCCTGGCGCATTAAAGTCCCAGTAAGGAATTTTATCTGCCGGAAGGTTTGGATGTTTCAGTATAAAATCGGCGATGCGAATGGCCTGCTCCAGGTATTTCCTATCCTTTGTTTCCCGGTACATGACGGTAAATCCATATAAACCCCATGCCTGCCCTCTTGCCCATGCTGATTCATCTGCTGCACCCTGGGCAGTTCTTTTCTGCTTCACCAATCCTGTTACAGTATCGTAATTCAATACATGATAAGAACTATGGTCTGGTCGAAAATGGTTTTCCATGGTTGTGTTGGCATGCGTAACTGCCAGTTTGTAAAAAGAAGAATCACCGGAAACACGGGTGGCCCAGAATAACAGTTCAAGGTTCATCATATTGTCAATGATCACCAAAAAATCAGAGCCTTTTGAATCCCAGGAGCGGATACAACCTACTTTCTCATTGAACCGGGTAGCCAGGGAACGGGCACTGGTGAGTAAAATATCATTATATCCGGGTAGTGTAGCTATGCGGTTAGCATTTCCAAAACTGCAATACATCATAAAACCAAGATCATGTGTGCCGGTATTATTCTTTTCCTTTTCCAGTTCACCCAGCATGGTCAATGCTTCTTTGTACAAAGCTGTATCTCCTGTTTGCTCATAGAGATATAATAAGCTTCCGGGATAAAAACCACTGCACCACCAACCGGAATTACTCCATTCGTACTTCCCGGTGGCAGGAAACCATGTTTTGGGAAATTTACCTGCAGGGCGATTGGCCGCCAGTAATTTGTATTGAGATGCTGCCATTACAAAGTTGTCCTTAAACTCCTGTTGTAATTTTTTTTCGGCCTTGTATTTTTTTTGTCCCTGGACCGGCGAAGACAACAGGAAGAATAATAATAGGC
>CALRSN020000273.1:0-4531 GCA_943370865.1 Bordetella parapertussis | reverse complement strand
CAGTCTTGCTTTAGCAGCATTATATTGCAAGGTCACATTATCCAGTTCTTTTGCAGATGCACTTTGTTTTTTATACAGGTTGGTGAAACGGTCGTAATCTTTTTGTGCATTAGTTACATTGGCCTGTGCTTCTGCAATTGATGCATTGGTTTGTGCCTGTTTGGCCTGTATGTCCTGGCTGCTGATGGCGGCCAGTAATTGCCCGCGGCGGACTTTATCACCCACTTTCACGTAGATGCGGGTAATCGTTCCCATCATGCGGGTGCTGATATTGGCCGTTTGCTGTGCTTCGATCTTTCCGCTAACACTGATCCCGCCTTCCACAGCTCCGCCCGGTGTGGCAACCACTACTGTTACAGGTGCTATGTTATCTTTTGCTTCTGCATGTTTCTTTTCCCCGCAGGCACTGAGGAACAGGAAAACGGCTGCCAGTGAAATTCCCAATAATGATTTGATGTGTCGCATATCCTTGTATTGATTTTTATTATTTAGTTGTTGCGGTTAAAAAGCTGATATAGGCAGCTGTTGTATTGTGATTGAAGATGGCCTGTGCCAGTCCCAATTTTTGTTGGGATAATTGTGTTTGCGCCATCAGTACATCCGTGCTGTTCACTAATCCCTGCTCATAGCGGTCTTGTAAGATGCGCAATGCTTCCGCAGCGCTTTGTATGGCTGAATGTTGCTGGTTGATCTTGTATTGTGCATCGGCGAGCTGGCGGATCGTTTTATTCAACTCCAGCTGGCTTTGCTGCTGCTGGTAGGAGAGTTGTTCCGTTAATTTATTTTTCTCCATGCTTTGTGTGGCGATCTTATTCTTTGTACTGTTCCCTTTGAAAATATCCCAGGATAATTGTATACCTGCTAAATAGGAATCAGCTCCAAAACCCAGCATGCTGTTATCATTCAATTGGTAGGATGCGAAAGCATTGACTTTGGGTAAATAGCTTTTCCGGGATGATTCGATCATCAGTGCGGAGGCTTCGATCGCTTTTTGCATAGCGGCAAAATCTGAACGGTTTGCCGGGATAATTGCCCCTATTGTGGTGGCGGATGCTTGTTGCCCGGCTTTATCAACCGCATACACAGTTCCATAAGGACGACCCATCAGGAGGCTGAGATAATCTGAAGCGTTCTGTATATTACTTTTTGCCTCAGCCAGGTTGGTCTCTACCGAGCTGATCCACACTTTTACGTTCAAAGCATCAGATTGCTGCATCAATCCTTCTTTTACCCGGTTATCTGTGAATGTGTACATGGCATTAGCTGATCGCAATGCTTCCTGCAACACATCCACCGCATCATAGGATAATTGTATTTGCATATAAGCTTTCTGTACTTCAAAAGCCAGGTATTCTTTGGCCCGTTGTGTTTTTAGTTTGTATAATTCTATTTGCGTTGCTGCAGCTTTACGCATATACAGCATATCCAGGTTCAGGATAGGTTGCTTTAGTTGAAGTTTCGTCATAAAGTCAGACCTGTTACCCGGGTCATTCAGCAGTGCAGGATCAAAATCTGCTTGTTTTACTGATTGCTGTTGCAGTTTAAATCCAAATGCATTCAGCGGGTTATTGGTGGTCATGGCTGAATAGGAGAGGTCAACCTGCGGGAGAAAGATGGCATTCGTTTCTTTCCATTTTGCTGCCGCTATTTTTTCATCCCAACCTGCCAGCTGCACATCTTTATTGTTAGCGAGTGCAGAGTCAACAGCTTCCTGCAGGGTGATTTTTTTCAGCGAATCCTGCGCCATTAGTCCTGAAACAGGCAGTAGTAAGATCAAACAATACCATAAAGCTCTTACAAAGAAATTCCAGATATGATTCGGCATGTAATAAATTTTGGCAAAGCTATCTCCGCCATTATTCATTAACCGTGACATAAATCACCGATGCTGTATACAGCATGAAGTGCTGATTATCGATGAAGAGAGATGCAGTGGACCAGCTTGCATAGCCTGATTATGCTAAAGGAGAGGATGTCGTTTGTATGATACAAAAAAGAAAACCGCCCTGTTTGGGAACAGGACGGCTTTTTTGCAGGAGTTTATACCACTGCTTTTAACCGAATAAACCACCTTTTTTCAGACTTCTCACGCCTTCGCCGATCTTGAAGCCATTATGATAAATTTCAATTTTATAGTTGCCGGTCTGGAAATCATTCTGACGAATCGGGAACTGCACCGGTTTGCGGCTGCCTTGTTCGTATTCGATCGGAATTTTAGCTGTAAAAACTTTATCACCATCTGTGCGGGTTGTTAAAGACATTCCGCCTTCAGAGATCACTTTACCATCAGGTGCAGTTACGATCAGGTACATATCAGCAGGACCAGATTTTGCAATACGATTTTCCACATCAAAAGAAACTACCAGTTTGTCTACTCTTTTTGCTGTAGTGGTAGATTTTTCTTTACCACTTTTTCTTTCATCCACCGGAGTGATCTGAATATTAGCAGCACTGAACGTGGAAGCAACATCTACTGTTTTTTCCAGTTCTTCTTTTTGCGTCGTGGTGCTTTGCAGGTTTTGCTCCAGGTCAGTTTTTTCCTGCTTCAGTGTTGAGTTGGAAGCGGTCAGTTCCTGGTTTTCGCCAGTCAGTCTTGTTACTTCCGCTTCAAGTCCTGTGATCTTATCATTCAATTCAGCGATCAGGGTTTTTGCTCTTTTCAGTTCAGCATCAGAAGCATTCTTTTTATTCAGGATGCTGCGGATCTCTTTTTTCTTGGCGTCAATTTCCTGCTGTAAGGCTGATTTTTCACCCTGCAGGTTATTGTTAGCACCGGTAATAGAATCCAGGCGCATTTCAGCATCATCATACATAGATTTCAGGGAGTCACGTTGAGACATATAGCTCATGGACTGTTTTTCGCCTTCCTGGATCTTTTCGCTGGTCTTATTTTTGTCATACAATAAGTAACCCCATGTGCCTAAAAGAACTGCAGCCAGTAAAATAATGAGCAGGTTCTTGCCGGCCTTATTATTTTTCGGAGCTTGTTCCTGCGGAGTGGCTGATGGATAATTTGTGTTTGTCATACTAAAGATTTTAAGTTTTACGATTTTTTTCGGTTAAAGAATTGGACTTTTTTGGTACCCCGGTTTTGAACCGGCTCTCTAAATTAACCGCTGGTACCCGAAATTCCGAAAACCGTGCCAGAAAGTTCCGGTTGCATGAATAAAAGTTAATTATTTGTGGACTAAAGCAACTGCCAAAGCCTGTATCTTAGCGTTTTATGGCGGTAGAAAAGATCATCAGCGAATGGAAGAAAAATTCCTTCAAACCGGTTTACTGGTTGGAAGGTGAGGAGGAATATTATATTGATAAGGCGGTGGAATATGCAGAACATCATATCCTGCCGGAAAGCGAAGCCTCCTTTAACCTCACTGTTTTTTATGGCCGGGATGCCAACTGGGCGGATGTTATCAATGCGTGCCGCCGCTATCCCATGTTTGCCGAACGGCAGGTGGTAATTCTGAAAGAAGCACAACAGATGCGGGACGTGGAGAAACTGGAGGCGTATGTTGACAACCCCCTTCATTCCACGATATTCGTGGTCTCTTACAAGGATAAGAAAGTGGATGGCCGGACCAGTTTTGCCAAAACCTTAAAGGCAAAAGCGGTGCTGGTGACTACCAAGAAAATGTATGACAGTAAGCTGCCCGAATGGACACAGGAATTGGTGCAGTCAAAAGGGCTCAGCATTTCAGCCAAAGGACTTGCCTTATTGGTGGATCATATAGGGAATGATTTGTCCCGTATCGAAAATGAAATTGATAAGCTGTCGGTAAACCTCGGCAAGAGAAAAGGGATCACGGAGGAAGACATAGAAGAATTTATTGGAGTTAGTAAGGACTTTAATGTGTTTGAACTGCAGGCTGCCTTAGCGAAGAAAGACCTGGCCAAAGCCGTCCGTATCATCCAGTATTTTGAAGCGAATCCCAAATCAGCACCGATCCAGTTAGTGCTTCCGTCCTTATACAGTTTCTTCAGCAAAGTGTTTATGGTCTTTGGGGCGGGCAGTCATGATGAAAAATCAGTGGCCGCTGCACTGGGCATTAATCCTTATTTTATCAAAGATTATATGCAGGCTGCCAACTTATACAAATTTGAAGGAGTGGAGAAGATATTACTGCTGCTGCATACGTATAACCTCAAAAGTGTGGGGGTAAATGATGCCGGAACCGAAGATGCATCGCTGATGAAGGAAATGGTGGTAAAAATGATGACCGCCTGATCTTATTTGTGATGATACTTCTCATTCTTCAGGATGGTGCAGGCCCGGTAGATACCTTCAGCTAAAATCAGCCTGACCAATTGATGAGGAAAAGTAAGTTGTGAAAGGCTCCATTTATAATTGGCCCGTTTCAGCACTGCTTCATCAATTCCAAAAGCTCCGCCGACCAGGAATACCACTTGTTTACTGCTTTCGTTGGCCCTGGCCTGGATAAATGCCGCTAATCCTTCGGAGCTCAACTCTTTTCCTCTTTCATCCAGTGCAACGAGATAATCATCTTTGCCCAGTGTATTTAAAATAAGTTCG
>CALRSN020000272.1:0-4539 GCA_943370865.1 Bordetella parapertussis | reverse complement strand
AAAGCATAATAAAAGTCTCTTCTCACTGCTTCTTCTGTCAGCGAGTCGGCATAGATATCAATGGGTTTTTTAGAAAAAAAATTAAATGCCCGGATATCATCCAGCCCTGCTAGATGATCTTTATGCGGGTGGGTGAATACTACAGCATCAAGATGTTTCACTTTTTTCCGGAGCATTTGTTGCCTGAAATCCGGGCCCGTATCCACCACCAGTGATGTGGTGGCAGATTGTACGAGTATACTTGAACGAAGACGATTATCTTTTGTATCGGTGGATGTGCAGACGTCACAATCACAGCCGATCATGGGAACCCCACTGCTGGTACCCGTACCAAGAAAAGTGATTTTTAAAGGAGGACAAGTCACAGCGTAAAGTTATTGGTTAATTGGCTAAACCTACATGACGCTTTGACGAACCATAAGATGGGGTAATTAATTGCCTCCGTTCTCCTCTATCTCAAGTTTGGAAATAATATCCAGGTAGAGTTTTTTGGCATCCTCTGTCAGCACATCAGTATTGATCTCCAGTTGCGGGATAAGGTCTAATAAGGTATTGATCCGGCCTTCGATCTGCAGGAATTTATTCAGCACCACAACCTTCCTCGCTTCCAGGATACAGTACCCGCTTTGGAAAGTGCCCCTTTCATACCGCAATACATACCCGGACTGTTCAGGAATGGCTTCTAATTTATCAAGTGTTGTTTGGGTATATTTCATGGTGCAAATTTAACCATAAGTGTCTGTTTGCTGCTAATTTTTACCCCAAGGTTATTCACACAACTCCCCGTTTTTTATATATTTGAAATACTCATTTACCCGCTATGAGAAAAACACTTATCCTACTCACTTTATTAGTGATCATCATTGGTGCCGCTGCTCAAAAAAAGTTACCCGACTATGGCGAAATTGCCCTGGCAGATCTCCAATTAAAGCATTGCCCCTTCGAGCCTGAAGCTCCGGCTATGAAATTATTTGATGTCCAGGAGGTCCAGTTTGAACTCTATGTTTATGGTCATACAAGATTTAAAACTGAAAGGAGAACCCGTATTAAAATATTCAATGAAAAAGGATATAAATACGCCTCAGTCAAAATTCCTTTTTTAAGTAAAAGAGGTTACGGTAAAATAAAAGATCTTAGCGGGATTGTATACAACCTGGATGCAGAAGGCAAAATCGTAACAGAAAAGCTCGATAAAGATGATTTTTTCAAAGAAAAAGCTGGTGGAAATATTGGTATCGTCAACTTTACCTTCCCCAATCTCAAGCCAGGCAGCGTTATTGAATTCCGCTACACAACTATAGAAAAAGATATCCTGCAACTGGATCCCTGGATTGTACAGGATGAAATCCCTGTTGCATATACCAGTAATATCATCATTACTCCTGCCCGTTCCAAGATCGTGGAAAAAGCGTATGGCATTGAAACGATTGAACCTGTTGTAAGCCTGCTTGGAATGGGTAATAACCGCCGAAAAACAACCTACATTAAGGAGAATATCATTTCGTTTCAGCCTGAACCCTTCATGAGTTCACAAAAAGACAACCTTGGAAAAGTAGTTTATTTATTATTCCCGGATGGTAATTCATTCTTCAGCTTTGACTCTTCTCCGGATGTCTTATGGGAATCCACCGGTTCTCGTTTTCTACGTTCTGCCTTTTTTAGAGAGCAGATAAAGAAAGTGATACCCGGTACTGAAGCAATCATAGATTCAGCCAAAAAATTATTAACCACCGAAGATAAGATCAGCTATGTTTATGAAGCAGTTAAAAACCGTATGCCTGACAAAGCAGAGCAATCTATCAATGCAACAAGTCTCAAAGAGGTATGGGAAAGCCGGGAAGCCAACAGCGCTGAAGTCAATCTTATCTTGTTGAACCTATTGGAAAAAGCAGGAGTAAATGCATATGCTATGCTTATCAGTACCCGGGAAAATGGAAAGATAAGTAAAGATTTTCCCAGCCTTGGCCAGTTGAATGGAATAGATATACTGGCATTAGACTCCAACAGCTATTATGTCCTGGATGCCAATCTCAAGTTTCAATCTTTTAAAACACCTCCTTTAAATATTCTGAACAGGGAAGCTTTGTTATTAAGCACGGACAGCATCCAATGGATCACAATAAATGATGACCGCCCGCTGCTAAAACAAAACATAACTGTCTTTGCAGAACTTAATAAAAATGGAGTCATCGAAGGAACCGCCAATTACCAGCATTTTGATTATGCCAGGGCATACATTCTGGACACAACAGACACGGAAGAAAAGGAAGGGGATAAGAAATTCCTTGATAAAAAAATACCCGGCCTCACCATACTATCGGCAACGCAGGAGAATAAAGGCAATGACAGGGAGCCATTGATTGAAACAGTTGAATTTACATATGAGCTGCAGCAGTCTGACAATTTCTATTTTATTGCCCCGCAATTCCTATTTTCCAAACGGGAAAACCCCTTTATAAAAGAAAAAAGAAATACCGATATCGATTTCGGTTGTAACCAGGAGCTGGTTTTTAATATCGCCTTAATGATCCCTGATTCGTTCGAAGTGGACCATTTACCAAAAAACACACTGGTGAGAGCTCCCGATTCCAGTTTCTCTTTCAAAAGGATGGTGTCTGCCAGTGGTAATAGTATTTCTTTTTTACAGGTTTTCGAAGTCAAAAGGCCTGTTTTTGAAAAAGGAGAATACCCTGGCATACAAGAGTTCTTTAAACGTATGCATGCATTAATGGCGGAAGAGATCGTTTTAAAGAAGAAGAAATAATTCCTACTTGCTCTGCATCTTGATCACGGGAACAATCATTTCCTCGAGACTGACACCTCCGTGCTGGAAGGTATTCTTGTAATAGTTCACATAATAATTATAGTTATTAGGATAACAGAGAAAACTATCCTCCTTGGCAAAGATGAAAGAAGAGTTAACAGTCGGTACCGGCAGCCCCGCTTCTCTCGGGTCACGGAACGCCAATACTTCTTTAGGTTCATAATTTAAGTTGCGTCCGTGTTTATACCGGAGATTGGTGGTGGTTTGCTTATCTCCCACCACTTTGTAGGGTGTCTTCACTCTCACACTACCATGATCGGTCGCCAGCACGATCCTGATATTTTTCTCCGCCACTTTTTTCAAGGCCTGGTGCAGGGGCGAATGTTCAAACCAGCTGGCCGTGATACTGCGGTAACTCATTTCATCGCCAGCCAGTTCTTTCAGTACTTCCATTTCGGTACGGGCATGGCTGAGCATATCCACAAAATTGTAGACGATCACATTGATATCGTTGTTCAGCAGGTTATGAATATTATTCACCAGGTCAAGCCCGGCCTGGTTATTCAGTACTTTGGTGTAAGAAATTTTCAAGTCGCCCTTGCCTAATCTTTTCAATTGTGCCCGAAAAAACTCTTCTTCATGTAAATTCTTCCCTCCTTCTTCATCGTCATTCTTCCATTGCACCGGGAATTGCTTTTCAATATCAATCGGCATCAGGCCAGAAAAAATAGCATTGCGGCAATACTGCGTAGCTGTTGGCAGGATACTGTAAAAACTATCTTCTTCCAGGATACGGAAACTCTCTGCAAAAATGGGTTGTATCGCTTTCCACTGATCAAACCGGAGATTATCGATCAATACAAAAAATAAAGGAGTTCCTTTTTCAACATGCGGCAACACTTTAAACTGCACCAACGAATGACTCATCACTGGCCCATCTGCACTTTTAGGAGATACCCAGCCTGCATAATTCTTTGAAACAAACTTGAAAAATTCGGTATTGGCTTCTGCTTTCTGGCTTTGCAATACTTCCTGCATTTCGGGGCTGTCACTTTTCTGCATTTCCAGTTCCCAGTACACTAACTTTTTATAAATATCCATCCACTCATTATAATCAGGATTGCTGTTCAGCGCCATAAATAAATTACGGAACTGCTGCTGGTAGGCTGTGGTTGTTTTTTCTGCCACCAGTCTCCTGTTATCAATTATTTTTTTCAGGCTCAGCCAAACCTGGTTGGGGTTTACCGGCTTGATGAGGTAATCGCTGATCTGCGAACCGATGGCTTCATCCATCAGGTTTTCTGTTTCATTCTTGGTGATCAGTACCACCGGCAATGACTGGTTGATCTCTTTGATCTTGGCCAGTGTTTCCAGGCCGGTAATGCCGGGCATGGTCTCATCGATCAACACCACATCCACGAGGTTCTCCTTCACATAATCAATTGCATCAAAGCCATTGGTAAAGGTTTGCACTTCGTACCCTTTATTTTCCAGGAATATTTTCTGCGACTGTAAACTCTCTATTTCGTCGTCCACCCAGATAATTTTTGCAACTGCCATTCTTATAGTTTGAAGTTTGTGATTAGTGGTCACCTGTTTCATTGCCCCTGCTTCCGGGAAACCGGCTATGCTCTTTTCAAAAATAGCTTATTAAGTCCGGTCGTTGTACTTTTGCCGCCAGCCCTTCCGGGGCCTTTAACAAAAAAGCAACAATGACGCCAGTTCGCAAGATCATCAACGACCCGGTCTATGGTTTTATTACAATTGATCACCCG
>CALRSN020000271.1:0-4543 GCA_943370865.1 Bordetella parapertussis | reverse complement strand
TTAATTCCTCCGTAACCGCTGATCTGGTCCTGGTAGGCACCGGTATGAAAGAAGCCTACATATAAAGGCTCATTCCCTCCGTTAATCTTGGGCAGGAAAACTTCATTGATATGCTCTTCTGAATCATAATAATCATGACTGTCGCAGGTAATACCCCCTAATACAACCCGTTGATAATCGGAATCCCATTTATTGACAGGCAGCATCAGGAATTTTTCGCCTATGCCCCATGTGTCAGGCAGGGTGGTAATAAAGGATGAATCGATCATATACCAGGTCTCCCTGTCGTTCTGCACTTTTTCACCAATCACACTATAGATATGTGCCATGCTCTCTCCCACGGTGTAGCTGCCAAACTCAGTGAAGATATTCGGCATCGGTACTTTGGCTTTTTTACAAGCCGATTTGATATTACCAACAATTTCGTTGATCATGAACTGGTAATCATATTCAAAACCCAGTGAGTGCTTGATCGGGAAGCCACCACCAATATTGATCGAGTCCAGTTCAGGACATATCTTTTTCAGCTGGCAATAGAGGTTGATGATCTTATTCAACTCACTCCAGTAGTAGATATCATCTTTAATCCCTTTGTTCAGGAATATATGGAGCATCTTCAGCTGAAACTTACTTTCATACCCTTCTATCCTGTCTACATAAAATTCAAGAATATCTTTTGAGCGGATACCTAACCGGGAAGTATAAAAAGGGAAATTAGGCTCTTCTTCTGCAGCTACCCTGATACCTAATTTAAATGGCCCCTTTACAGCTTTTGCATACTCTTTCAATTCATCCTTATTATCCAGCACAGGTATAACGTTATTGAAACCGGAGTTCAGCAGGTTGGCAATTCTCCTTGTATAACTCTTTTCTTTATACCCGTTACACACAATATGAATATCCTTGGTAATCTTCTTTTTTTCGTAGAGTTTTTTGATGATGTCAATATCATAGGCGTAAGAAGTTTCGAGGTGAATATCATGCTTCAGCGCCTCTTCCACGACAAACGAAAAATGCGAACTCTTGGTACAATAGCAATAATGATATTTCCCTTCATATTTGTGCTTTTTGAAAGCATTAGCAAACATGGTCTTAGCCTTTTTGATCTGCATCCCGATCTTGGGCAGGTAGGTCATTTTCATCGGGGTGCCGTACTTATCGATCAGTGCTTTCAGATCAAGCCCATTAAAATGAAGATAGCCTTCATCGTTTACGTTCAATCCTTCCTGGGGAAAGTTGAATGTTTGCTTTACCAGGTCGTGGTAGGAGTTCGTCATTGACAGTAAGAATAGGTTGGGTTAGACATACTTTTAAGGCTACAAATGTATACGATTGTGAAAATTAAGGGGCAAAAAATAATTCTCCTCACGGGAACAGGCAAAAAACAAAAGCCCTGCTTATTAAGCAGGGCTTTTGGCTCAGGGTTATATTCAATTACTTCACAGAAGCAACCAGGTTCTTAAACGTTTCCGGGTTGTTCATAGCCAGGTCGGCCAGCACTTTACGGTCCAGTTCAATTCCTTTCTTCTGTAATTTGTTGATGAATTCGGAATAAGTCATTCCTTCTGCACGAACTGCCGCATTGATACGGGCAATCCACAGGGAGCGGTATTCTCTTTTTTTCAGTTTACGGCCTACAAACATGTAGGTCATCCCTTTTTCCACAACGTTCTTGGCAACCGTTAATACATTCTTACGTTTACCATAGAAACCTTTGGCTTGTTTTAATATTTTTTTGCGGCGTGCTTTGGAAGCAACTGCATTTTTTGAACGAGGCATATCTGAAAGAGTTTAAAATTAAAATTGAGTTTATTAAAGAAATCTGAAACAGGTTATCAGTTTACTGATACCTTACTTCAGGCGTAACAGGCGTTTTACAAAATCAACGTGTGATTTTGCCACTGTTCCGTCCATTCTCATGTTACGTTTACGTTTTTTGGATTTCTTGGTCAGGATGTGACGCTTGAAACTCTTTTGGTGCATGATCTTCCCCGTCGCCGTCACTTTAAAGCGTTTTTTGGCGCTGGAATTTGTTTTTACTTTAGGCATTTTACCCAGTATTAAATATTACAGCTTTAAGGCATTCCCCACCGGGGGACCTTTGTCGAACCTCTTCAGCTAATCTGTTCTGTTGAAGAACTACCGTTTTTTCAAACGGAGTGCAAAGATAGGGCTGAAACCCTTACCCGCAAAGGGGTTGAGAAAATAAAAGCGGGGTGCTTTCAAGGCCACCCTGCTTTTCGTATTTATTTGCTATAAATCTGCTTAGTCTTTCGGATTCAAGGCATTATCAATTCTTTTTGCTACATCCTGGAGATGATACTTACTCATCGCATCGGAAGTGCCGGCAGCAGCAGCAGCTACCTCAGTTCTAAGGCTTGCGAGGTGGGCTCTTACCACACTCTTAATATCCGATTTATCAGTACTGCTCCCGCTGCTGATTCCAAACAAGGCCGCTAATGGATCAGGGCCACTAGCTTTTACAGGAGCAACGAGGTTAGCCATAATATTTACATACGATTTTTGAAGTCCCCTGCGGTAAACATCAATGGCCTTACGTCCAGCGAGTTCACTCCAGATTCCTTTTTTCAAATCGCTGAGCAATTCGGTGATTTGATAAGCACCGCTACCCTGGGCTGCTTCTGCATCAATTAATTTGCCTAAAGTACGGGTGCTTAACAACCGGTTCAACATATTATCCTGCAGGTTGCCAATGGTTGTCAATCCGCTCAACCCTGTCCGGCTGAATATGTCCTGGTTAATCAGCCATGATGGGGTGGCAAATAACTGTTTATTCAAAAACTCAACGGCTTCTTTTTGTTTGGCTGCTGCAACCACTTCATAAACAGGTCCTGCCTCTTCGACCATTTTCGGTGTTTCCATTACACCTCCTACATACTTTGCCACATGACCCATATAGCGGCTGAGCTGCCCGGTTATCTCCCCATACATATCCCGGAGATTGCTATAATTTTCATTCGGCTCTTTTGTCCATTCTACCAGGTTTGGCAAAATGCGTTGAAGGTTTTTGATACCATACATACTTCCTTTCATCGCATCATCACCTACCTGCTCACTTTGGGAACGTGGGTCATCAGGATTTGTCTCTGTTCCGAACCAAAGACGCTTATCTTTTAATTTTTCGATCACCCATTTATTCAAATATCCTTTTTCATCTTCTGCATTTTTATACTGTGGAAATAACCGGTATCCCCAATCAATCGCCCAGTTATCATAATCACCAATACGTGGATACAATCCTTTATCACTGATATTATCCTCTGGCTGCGCCACGTAATTGAAACGGGCATAATCCATGATCGATGGTGTATGACCATTGGCTTCCACCCATGCTTTGTCCCGGAGTTTTTCAACCGGTACAGCAGAACTGGACCCATAATTATGGCGAAGACCTAACGTATGTCCCACTTCATGCGAAGAAACAAAACGGATCAATTGTCCCATCAGTTCGTCATCAAATACCATTTTACGGGCCCGGGGATCAACAGCAGCTGTTTGAACAAAATACCAGTTGCGCAGCAGCTCCATTACATTATGATACCAGTTGATATGGCTTTCCATGATCTCACCGCTACGTGGATCGGCTACACTGGGACCGCTGGCATTAGGTACATCAGAGGGTTTGTAAACAATAGCAGAGTAGCGGGCATCTTCCAGGCTCCATTCGGGATTCTCGTTTTTAGAAGGTGCTTCTTTAGCAAGGATCGCATTTTTAAACCCGGCTTTTTCAAATGCCTTCTGCCAGTCATTTACACCCTGGATCAGATAAGGCACCCATTTTTTTGGAGTAGCGGGATCAATATAAAATATAATCTGCTTCTTTGGCTCTACCAGCTCTCCTCGTTTATATTTTTCCATGTCCTCCTCCTTTGGTTCAAGCCTCCAGCGTTTTATCATTGCAATCGACTTTACACCCTGTGGATTCAGGTCAAAATCTGTATACCCAACAGCAAAATAGCCGACACGGGGATCGAAGTATCTTGACTGCATAGGTTCTTTAGGCAACAACACCAAAGAACTGTTTAATTCAACAGTGATATTACCGGTACCGCCTGGTGCACCAATGGTCAGCCCGGGTATACCACTCGGCGCTGCGGGAGTTCTTGAATAGGTCTTTACCGTTTTAATTTCAATATTGATCGGGTAAGAGCTTACACCAACGATATATGATTTATCGTTCTGCAACATGCCGATACGCTGAGAACTTTTTAATGAACTATTGAAGAAAAGAATATCATTATCGCCATTGATATAATCAGTTATTTCAAGAACAGACCCGGTTGAATCTTTTGAAAAAGCTTTGATATCAAAAGAGGCAGAAATAGGCTGGATATTCGAATTCCTTACAGCCGCAAACATCGGCGATGTCGAATCCTTTGCATATTCCGCATAGGATATATTCTTCAGGAATACTTTGTTATTAGGTCCTTTCTCGAAACGAATTACATTCTGACCGATCTGGTCTCCGGCATAACCAAAAAAACCGCTTCTCATCCCTGCGGCTGCTTTGGAAATCCTGTTT
>CALRSN020000270.1:0-4545 GCA_943370865.1 Bordetella parapertussis | reverse complement strand
TTATACGTTTGGCCAGTTGCTGAGCTATAATAAAAAGTTCGGTGTACATAATGTAAGTGCCCTTATTGGTCATGAAAATTATAATTACCAGTATAACTATTTCTATGGTTTTAAAGTAGATCAGTTATTCGATGATGGCAATACCGAGTTTCCCAACTTTGCCACTATCAGCAACCTGCTTTCTCAAACGGATAACCACACCATTGAAAGCTATTTGTCAAAACTGAACTATGATTTTGATGGTAAATATTTCTTCTCCGGAGCATTGCGGAGGGATGGTAATTCCCGTTTTTATAAAGATGTAAGATGGTCCAATTTCTGGTCAGTAGGCTTTGGCTGGAGATTAGACAAAGAGAAATTCTTCAATGTAAGCTGGGTGGATCAACTGAAACTGAGAGGTTCTTACGGCAGCACAGGTATTGAGGCAGGAATTGGTTATTATCCTTACCAGGGCTTATATGGTTTGGGCTTTAATAATAATACTGCAGGTGGTGTATTACAAACTGCTCTGCCTAATTACGATCTGACCTGGGAAGCATCAAACAGCCTTGATATCGGTGTTGACTTCTCTTTATTAAAGGGAAGACTTACCGGTAGCTTTGAGTTCTTTGACAGACAGTCAAAAGATTTGATCTTTAGTGTGCCTCAGCCCTTGTCAAACGGAGGTGCAACAGGTGGCGGGTTCTCAGTAGCCCAGAACATTGGTAGTATGTATAATCGTGGTTTTGAATTACAGCTAACGGGTGATATTATCAGGAACCGTGATTTTGGCTGGACAGCAACTCTAAATGCCACTACATTTAAAAATGAAATTACCAAGATGCCTGAAACACCAAAAGAGATCATTGATTTTCCTCATCAACTGGCAGCAGGTTATTCCAGGTATGATTATTTCCTTAGAGACTATTACGGAGTTGATCCTTCTGATGGTGCTGCTTTATACAGAAACGTTATTACCTATAACGCTTCAAACTCCCGCATCTTTGATAATGGAAAAGGTGGAAAAGACACAGTGACCACCTTGTATTCAAATGCAAGACAAGTATATGTTGGCAAATCTTCTATCCCTGACGTATATGGCAGTTTTGGAAACACGTTCCGCTATAAGGATGTTTCTTTGACATTTCTCTTTACTTACCAATTAGGTGGTTATGCCTATGATAATGGGTATGCTGGTTTGATGGGACCGGGCAGCCAGTATGGCGGCGGTCTTCATGTGGATATTTTGAAACGCTGGCAGAAGCCTGGTGATATCACCAATGTTCCCCGTATGCAAAATGACCAGGGAACTAACTTTGCAGGTTCTTCCACCCGTTTCCTGATCAGTGCTACACACTTGCAGTTGAATAATATCAACCTGACTTATAACCTCCCTAAAGGGTTACTGGGCAAGATGGGGGCTGATAATGCCCGTGTATTCCTGAGTGCAGAGAATGTATGGCTTTTTGCAAAAAGAAAAGGATTACTGGTCAATCAAAACTTCGATGGCCAAAACTCAAATACATATCCACCGGCAAGAGTAATTACTGCTGGTCTTAGTGTTAACTTCTAAATTTTGAATATGAAAAAAATATTTTTAATACTCGCTATTGGCTCTTTAGCTCTTAGCTCCTGTAAAAAGGATTACCTCGAGACAAAGCCGACGAATGCCGTGTCTGATGGGGTTGTATTTACCAATACCACTGATGCCTGGAAGGCAATCGAGGGTATGCACCGGTTCCTCTATCGCCAGATGTATGGTACACAGGCTTTGGGCGGTATCAGCGGTAATATGATCTATATGGATGCACTGGGAGAAGACCTTGTTATGACTGGCCAGTCCAACGGATGGTTTATTGGTGAGTACCGCTGGATCAACCATCGCCTTGTTACAAGTACCATCTGTTATTATAATTACTTGTACTTCTTCTCGTTTATATCTAACGCCAACCAAATCCTTGCTCAAATAGATGCAGCTACGGGACCGCAAGCTGACAAAGATGCTATCAAGGGACAGGCGCTGGCATACAGGGGCTGGGCCTATTTTATGATGATACAGTTGTATGGCGAACGATTTGATAAAAATGGGGCTAATGATGGATTAGGATTACCCATGCGTACAGCGCCGACAGTTGGAGCTACCCCGAGAGTATCTGTTGCCGAGGTATATACTCAAATCAATAAGGATTTAACCGATGCTATTACATTATTGAATGGACCAGTTGCGGCACGCCGCGACAAATCACATATCAATGTAAATGTTGCCCGGGGTTTTAAGGCAAGAGTAGCGCTGGCTCAGCAAAACTGGACTGAAGCCGCACAATTGGCGGCACAGGCAAGACAAGGTTTTTCATTGATGACCAATGCCCAGTATATGGGAGGGTTTAATAATTATACTAATCCAGAATGGATATGGGGCTTTAAACAGCAGGAAGACCAGGGAACATTCTTCTATTCTTTCTTTGCTTATTTATCCTGCAATTTTAACTCAACCAATATCAGGACCAATCCTAAGGCGATCAACTCAAGATTATACAATCTGATTTCAGCAACCGATGTAAGAAAGGGATTATGGGATCCGACAGGAACTAACACAGCATTTCCTATTCCATTAAATCCAAATGGTTCAAGGTTTCCTTATATGAACCGCAAGTTCTTTGTCAATAATGTGGCTGTAAGTGCCGGGGATGTGCCGCTGATGCGTGCTGCTGAAATGTATCTTATCGAAGCCGAAGCGTTAGCAAGGGCCGGAGGCCAGGATGTGGCAGCCCGGCAGGCTTTGTTTACACTGGCGAGCCAGCGGGATCCCAATTATGTTTTATCAACCAATAGCGGCCAGGCATTAATTGACGAGATCATGGTTCAACGCCGCGTTGAATTATGGGGTGAAGGTTTCCGCTTCTATGATCTGAAGCGTACAAACAGTCCATTGGACCGTACCGGTGCTAATCATAATGCTTCTTTAGCAGGAATTTTCTCCATGCCTGCCGGTGATAAGCAATGGCAGTTCCTGATTCCTCAGCAAGAATTGAATAATACGAATGGAGTGGTAGTACAAAATCCACTTTAATCTGAAAGGGTTACTTATACTAAAAGGGCCGTCCAATTTGGACGGCCCTTTAGTTAGGAGTAATTTTAGTAGAGCTTAAAAAGCAATTTCCTCACCATCCTGAAATTAGTGATAACTGAAAGAATGATCAGCAACAGGGCAATGACTATAATACTCCAGTGAAGGAAGGACGATAACTCCGGCCGGTCATACATCACAAAATGATGAAAAAGCCATTGCATCCCCTGCGTTAACAAGAGGGCAAATAACACAACAAGAATATAAACAGGAATGAATTGGCGGGCCACATTCTTACTTAGCCAGGAAGGGGAATAACCCAGCGTCAGTAATAATTGCAAACTGTCTTTGCTGCGGGCAATGACGAGCTGAAGATAAAAGGAAAACAACATCAGCGCTAATACAATGACAAGAATACCAAAAACACCCAGCCCGGTAATAATACCCTGTAATATTTGTTTGGACCGGCCAAAAGCTGTTTTGTCTTTATTCACCCGGTAATTTTTTTGTTCCAGGAAACTAAGTAAGTCGTTGCTGTTGGCATCTTTTGTTTTTATAAATACCCTGGAGGCTTTAGTGTCATCAACTCCTTCAAGGGTTTTATTGGCCCAGCTCAGGAAGGAGGCAGGGACAAGTACGGAATTAACCCGGTCAGAAAACGCCACGATGTTAGCCCTGAAAGTCTGTTGCTCCAATTTTCCTTCGCACCGAAGTGTGATACTCAGGTTTCCTGCTGTAGCAGTTGACACCTGTGGCAAACCATAACTGGGTGCAAACACATTGTACATTTCCAGGAAATCAGAAGAAAAAATAACCGGTACCACCGTTTGACCCTCACTCCAGGTAAAACTGGGCGGTACGGTATCTATAAAACTATGATCAAGGGCTTCAATAAAAATATCAGAGGAAAAAGGGACAACCTCACCACCACTTGCCACCACTTCAAATTTATTGGAAAGCAGGGGTGCTGCATCTTCGATAAAAGGCTGTTGTTTGAGCTCTTCCACATCAGCAGGACCGAAACGGTTATCCTGTCCCATATTATCATTAGTGATGAGCTTGGTAACAGAAACATAATCGAAACCGTTTTTCCGGATACTTGTTTTCTTTAGCAACGATTGAATATTAAAGAACATTTGTAAAGAAGACAATAACAACAACACGCCAATACCCAGCCCGATATAAGAAAACCAGCGGGAAGCTGCATTGGTTCCGGTCAGTAAAAGTGGTTTTATGGTTTTATAGGTAAGCGGCACGGTTTCGTATTTATAAATGAAACAATCGAGTGAAGGGGAAATAATCAATCCGTTCCAGGTCGGCAAAGACGATGCAGGCATTGCGTTCCTGGCTTTCTTCCAGCATCAGCTCCATAGCTTTTTGAGAATTTTCATTATCTAAATGGCTGAAAGGCTCATCTAATAATAAAAAATCAAACGGTTGTAATAAGGAACGGATGATGGCCACCCGTTGCTGTTCACCATAAGAACAGATCCTTGCTT
>CALRSN020000269.1:0-4545 GCA_943370865.1 Bordetella parapertussis | reverse complement strand
TTATTATCGGTGAATTTCGAAATATCTTTTATATCGCACCCTGGTTGTTTGAACTCCTGTAAAAAACCTTCATTATGCGATTTGCGGGTGAAATAGATAATACAATTTGTATGACTGGCTGCATGGGCTACCTGTGCATGTACTTTCTCCGCTCCGCCGATATGATAAAAAGGGAAGAAGAAATAAATATCGTATTCTTTCGCAGGAGGTTTTAGCAAAGCGATCAGCCGGCCCAACCCGATAAAGGGGAGCAGTATGACATCTTCTATCCATCTTTTTATGAGCAACAGGCGGTACATCTCAGGATTTGAATAAGCTTTTTACAGATTTCCCCGTTCCTTTAACGAGGTCCAAAAAAAATGAAACTATAACTTTTATTGTAAAGGCATTGATTTGTCCATTCTTCATTTCCCGCCAAAGGAATTTTCGTTTCATAGCGGCATGCTTAAAAAAGAAATTCTTCTTTTTTAAGGTAGTGCCGGTTACAGACGCCTCATGCACCCGGTATAATAATAAGGGCATTTCCGTTTTACCAATTGTATAGCCACGGTTCAGGAGCCGCAGCCACAGGTCATAGTCCTCGATATTTTTTTGATAATCCTTATACAGGAATTCTTTAAGAACAACAGCACGGATCATTACCGAAGGATGTGCTATGCAATTTTCATACGGCATCACTTTATTTATCCGGGCAGGAAGTATTGTTTTCCTGTCCAGTTCCCATACGCCGGTTTCTTTTCCTTTTCCGTCAATAAAAATGACTGGAGCAGCTACAACACTAATATCATTATGCTGATCAAGGAAACTTTTTTGGATACTTAATCTTTCCGGCAGGCAGATATCATCCGCATCCATCCGGGCAATATATTCCCCTTTGGCGAGATCAATGGCTTTGTTAAGTGTATAGATCAGCCCGCTGTTCTTTTCATTCCGGTGATAGTGTATCCTCGGATCAGTGAAGGTTAAAATGATCTCTTCGGTCCGGTCGGTGGAGCCGTCGTTGATAATGATAAGTTCAAAATCGGTAAAGGTCTGGTTGAGTAAACTCCGGATGGCCTCCGCAATAAATGCTTCGCTGTTGAAGGCAGGAAGTATAATACTGATGGAGGGAGAGTTCATACCGGCAAAATAAGCACTATTTAGAGTTGGGCGATACGATCAGCTGCCTTTTTTGTGATGGTTTCCCAATTAAAGTAGTCGAAGAAGGCAGCAGGAGTAGGGGTTGATCGCTGACTGGCTGCAATGATGCAATTGGTAAACTCATCCCAGTTACCTGCTGTTGTTGTAAAAAGCTTATTACCGCATAATGAGGCCGGGATACCCTGCAGCAGGTGATCAAAGCAAACAATATTGAGGTCAAAAGCCAGGGCATCAAGGTTCTTGGTCTGGATACCACCGCCGGATTGAACAGGATTAATGAATACATCAGCCGCTGCGAAATAATTGTCAATATCATCCACTTCAGCCGCCATGATCACAGCAGGGTGATGGTATGATTTTAAATACTGGAAAGAAGACTCTTTGTTTCTCCCGCAGATGATAATGCTGCAGGGGAATTGCTTTGCTGAAAGGGCCGGCGCCAATTGCCGGTAAATGGATGTTACGGCTTCTGCATTCGGGTGATAATCTAAGGTTCCTGCGAATAATAGTATTTTATGATCAGCCGGTATGGAATGACGTTCTCTTATCCATGCAGCGGCGGCATTATTCTTTACCGGCTTTTCAATACCAAAAGGAATGATCATGCATTTACTTTCGGTCAAACCAAAATGAGTAATAGCAAATTGTTTGTCTTCTTCCGTTTTAAAAAGATTCAGATCAGCTTTACGGTGCACCCATTTTTCATACATCGCCAGTAACCGCCACCAGCGGTTACCGATCTGCCGGAAACGTTCTGATTCTATGTTATGAGAATGGACGATAAGTTTAGCACCTGTTGCTTTAGCTGCTCTGACGGCGGCCATTCCATGATAAGGATGTTCCAGTATGATATGAGTTGCTTTTTCCTGTATGGCAGCCTGCCTTATTTTTTTCCAGGCTGACGGTAATAACAATTGTTTTTTACCGGTTGGTAAAACAGGCAGTACTTTATAAGTTGTATTTGCTCCGGGTTCATTATCGGCCGAACAAATACAAACCAGGGAATGTAACCGTGACAGGTGCTGGTTAAAATTTGCAATTCCTTTCTGCCCGCCAAATTTTGCCGGCAGAACTTTGAACCAAACAATACTCAGGATCTTCATGCAACAGTTGCTGACTGTTTCTTACGGTTTTTCCATTCCATGAAAAGACCCAGTCCCAGCAAAGCGATCAATGCACCTGAGAAAAACGAGGTCAGCTTTCTTCCTGTCATATAACCGGAAGGCTCGAACCTGAATTCAATACTATGTTTACCGGCAGGAACTGATAATCCCCGCAGGGCATAATTTGTTTTTACGATCGGTGCTTCTTTACCATCAATAAAAGCCTTCCAGCCGGCTTTGTAATACACTTCACTGAATACAGCAAACTGGTTGGTGGCTGAAGAGGAAGTATACGTGATGATATCATTATCATTCTTCAGTAGCCTGATCGTTGCAGTACTATCAGCCTGTGGTGCAAACAGTACAGAAGTCTTATAACTTTCCTGCACGATGGCCGTGTTGCGTGGATCAGCTACCCGGACAGCAGCCATTTCCTCGTCTGCATTTTTTACATATTGGATGGAAGAAACAAACCAGCAGTTACCCAGTGCATTCGGGTTAAGCCATTTGGCCTTGGTCTCCTTATTGTCCCGGTAAATAAAATACTTTGCATTCAGCATATTCAATACCGGTGTATTCACACTGTCAGTGGTATTGGTGGTTTGCAACCTTTGAATGATGGCAGCCTGCTCCGGGTCCACAGCACGGTAAAGAAGGTCCTGGTACATGCTAAGCCCTGCCGCATGGAAGCCACCGACAGTATTAAAATTATACGAAGCAATATTGCCATTGCCGGAAAGATCGGCTACCCGGTAAAAAGAAGTATCTGCCAGAATCTCATTATCAATGGCATTCCTGTTGAACACCGATTCATTATCGGATTGCTCTATAAAATTCTCTTTGTTCAGGTAACGGGTATCCACAAGGATAAGATCAAGGAATACAAAGCCTGCCAGCAGTATGGCGGCCCACATACCAGTGAGTTTATTTCTTGCAACAAGAAATAAAGAAATAAAGGCAAGAGCAATAAAACCAAATGAGCGGAGCAGGCTGTCCATAAACAGGCCTTTCCGGTCTTCCACCAGCCCGTCAAAGAATGGTTTAACCGTTTGAACTAATTGTGGATTGTTTGATTCTCTTACCTGCTTTAGTATATCTGAATCATTCTTTCCCATAAAGCCGGAAGAAAAATAAATTAAGAGCAATACCACGAAAACAGCACCGGTGGCAATAAGGCCTTTCTTAAACCCGGGCCAGAGTGCTTTTTTATCAGCAGCGTTGATAAAACTGTTTACACCCAGTATGGCCAGCAGGGGTAATAATAATTGCGGTATTACCAGGATCATTGAAGGGGCCCTGAACTTATTATACAAGGGCAAATGATCAAAGAGGAAATTATTCAACGCCCCAAAATGACTGCCCCAGGCCATCATGATTGTAACAACCAATGCAGCGCCGATCCACCATTTATATCTTTTATCAATGATAAAGAAGGCAAGGATCGCTAAGAAACAAATGATCGCTCCTGCATAGGGCGGACCAGACGTATAGGCCATGCCCGATGAATTACTGATACCTCCCCAGTAATAGCGAAGCGGTAATTGTTGCTGTAATTCCTGTGGCATGGTCATCAGTGCTTCCACGGCTTTTGATTTGTCCTGTGCCACTTCTTCATGGTCAGAGCTGCCGCCATACATATGCGGCACCATCAGTACAAATGTTTCAGGAATATCCAAGCTATAACTTAAGCCGTATGACCTGTTCAGCCCGTTCTTCGGGCTTTGTTCTTTACTGGTGGTATCTGTTAATGCCGTATGCCCGCCGCGGGTGGTGGCTTCCTGGTATTCAAAAGTGGACATGACATTGACTGCTGTAGTACCAACACCCACAATGGCAGCGACAGCAGTGAAACCAATTGCTTTTGCGAGGTGTGAAAAGTCTTTTGCTTTGATCCAGCTGATGACATAAAAAACAGTCATGATGCTGACCATGATAAAAAAGTAATATGCGATCTGCGGGTGGTTCTCGGTGATCATCGTACAGCTGAACAATGCTGTTAAGGCAGCACCCAGCCAATATTTTTTTTCATAAATAAGGAGAATGGAACCCAGCAGTGCCGGCATATAGGCCATCGTCATCATCTTGGTCAAATGCCCCACACTGATGATAATGGGATTATAAGTGGCATAGGCAAAAGCCAGTGAACCCATGATGCCGACATACGGATTTACTTTCAGGATAATACTTAATATGTAAAAACTAATGCAGGCCAGGAAGAAATAAGAGATGGGGGCGGGCAGGTTCAGGGTCATGATCGTAGTCACAATGCCCGGGATAAAATTATTGGATGGGTAACCGATTT
>CALRSN020000268.1:0-4547 GCA_943370865.1 Bordetella parapertussis | reverse complement strand
GCACCATCTCTTTCGGCTTCGCCAATGTATCGTTCGATGCGTTCTTTACTTTCTTTACTGATCACCGCACCAAGATTTTCTCCCGGGATAATCTTCCGGGCTTCTTCGCAAATTTTATCAATGATGCTGTCCACATTACCCACACCGATCATCGCCGATGCTGCCATGCAGCGTTGACCTGCACAACCACTCATGCTGGCTGCCACATTCTGCGCTGTCATTCCCGGAATTGCATCGGGCAATACCATCAAATGATTTTTAGCACCGCCGAGGGCCAATGCTCTTTTATAGTTTTGTGTTGCTCTTTGGTAAACAATTTTTGCCACTTTAGTAGAACCAACAAAGGAAACTGCTTCTATACCGGGATGGTCGCAGATAGCTTCTACGATTTCCACATCACCATGAACGATATTGAGTACGCCATCCGGTAAACCAGCTTCTTTTAATAGCTCTGCTATCTTACCACAGCACAGGGGCACTTTTTCCGATGGTTTGAGGATCATACAATTCCCTAATGCTATTGCATTCGGTATTGTCCAGTTGGGCACCATGGCGGGGAAATTAAAGGGAACGATGGAAGCTACTACGCCTAAAGGCACATGTTCGGTTCTGCATTCCACCCCTTTACTGACTTCCAGTATTTCACCCGTTACTAATTGCGGCAGGGAAGTAGCAAACTCAGTCAGTTCAATACATTTTTCTATTTCAGCAACGGATTCGCCGTAGGTCTTCCCGTTTTCTTCGCTGCAGAGTTCTGCTAATAGTTTGAGGTCTCTTTCGAGTAACGTTTTATAGCGGAAAAAAACCTGCACCCTTTCCTTGATCGGGGTTTTGCTCCAGGAAACAAAAGCGGCTTTGGCAGCTTGCACAGCTGTATCCAGGTCTTTGGCTGTTGACATCGGTACTTTGGAGAGCAGGTTGCCATCCAGCGGGGAGATCACATCCAATGTCCGTTGTGAACCGGAGTTGACAAATGTTCCATTGATATAATTCTGAACAGGGGCGTACTTCATAGAAAAAGTTGAATGATGAAGGATTTACAAAAGCACCACTTATAAATATACTTAATTTACCGAAGTTTGCAAGCTAAAGACCTGTCATCCAATGACCCCTGAACGTATCGCCAAACTTACCGGAGTATTAGTCAAACGACAGCCCGACCTGACCGTGGTACTGGAGAATGTATTTGATCCGCATAATATCTCGGCCGTAATGCGTACCTGTGATGCCGTGGGGCTACAGGATATTTATATCCTGAATACCAAGATACCCCGGCATAAAAAATGGGGGGCCAGGAGTTCTTCCAGTGCAGCCAAATGGTTGACCATTCACCAGTTTGACAATGCCGAAGAATGTTTTTCATCACTGCGTAAACGCTACTCAAAAATTTTAACGACCCACTTAAGCAGTGATGCGGTAGATTTATATGCCATCAACATGACGGAACCCATTGCACTGGTCTTTGGGAATGAACACAGCGGGGTCAGTGACGAGATCAGGGCATTGGCAGATGGTAATTTTATTATCCCGCAGATGGGTATCATTCAATCATTGAATATCAGTGTGGCCTGTGCGGTCACATTATATGAGGCTTTTCGCCAAAAGAGTAAAGCGGGGCATTATAACCAGCAGCGGTTGGATGAAGCCCGGTATAACGAACTATTTAAGGAATGGGATAATAACGGGCGGGAAGAAAATAGTTCAGACATCTAAAGTTTGCTTTTATGAAATCGATCAGGATTATATTAGTTTGCATATTTCTTTTTTCCGGTGTACCCGTTTTTACACAGGAAATAAAGAGTATAAAAATTACAGACCTTGAAAAGACCATTGCTGAAAGTAAGACCCCACTGATCATCAACTTCTGGGCCACCTGGTGCAAGCCCTGTATTGAAGAGATTCCATATTTCCAGGCGGAAGTTGCCCAACATCAGCCAGACAGCATACAACTTATACTCGTCAGCCTGGATATGAAAGAGATGTACCCGAGAGGTTTATCTTCTTTTGTGAAGAAAAGAAAGATCAACGCTACGGTTGTCTTCTTAGACGAGACCAATGCGGATTATTTCTGTCCCAAAGTGGATGCAAAATGGTCAGGAGCTATTCCTGCCAGTTTATTCATCAATAATAAGTCCGGGTACAGGAAGTTCGTGGAAGATCAGCTCTCTGAAGAAGAGTTGAAAAAGGAAATCATGGCTATACTGAACTAAACAGGATTACCAACCTGTTACTAATAAATTTTTAGCGGCACGTAAGCTACATTTTGTATACTTTGAATAAACCTCAGCTGCTTTTGTTCTGATAATTTCATTTGATTTTCCGTCTACATAAGCTGAAAGAGCATCGTGCAGTGTATATGCTTCCGGCCCCATTAAACCCGAAGTCCATAAAACCGGGTTAGCATTCGCTTTATTCAAATGAGGGGTAAAGTATTTTTTACTTATACAGGCGAGAATAATACAATCTCTTTTTTTGTTGTCTGTATTTTGTTCCAGTGATGGCAGCTGAAAATCCATTAATCCATTGTGCCCGATCAGGGAGAGTAGTTTTGCATTTCCATTGATACCTATTACCTGGTCTTTGACAAGAACGGTGTCTTTCGTTTGTCCTGAAGCACCGTTCAGAAAATCAATCGTACAGTTCCTGATATATTTTCCGTCATAGGCGTCTGCTACGAGAAAGTAACCGGTTTTCGTATGTTTAAAAATCAGTCTTTCCAGTATTATTGAGTCAATTCTCCTTGACTCAATCAGCTTCCATTCATTGCTCTTTTTAAAATAAGTACGAACTCCATAAGCCCATCCCCAGTACAGGTTATTGTCTGGGTCTTGCCCATTGCCAATTTTATCAGGTACAGGTACTATTCCCTGGTATTGATTATCACACAGGGCAACAAAAACATGGATACTTTTTGTTGTTGTATCAAATGGTGGCTGAGTATACCTGTTTTCAGCATTACCGGTTTCATTAATGGTATGAGTTTGTTGAGGAGCTCTTTCCAGGCATGAAAGATTAATGATGCCTGCTAAGAAAAGAAGGCTGACAGTTATGGCAGATAAGATTATTCTCTTCACCATATTAACCTATTTCCTTCCGCTCCATTTCTTCCTTTGCCTTCGCCAGGATATACATAAAATAAGCTGCAGCCCCGAGGCTGACGATGGCAAGGATGATTCCCATAACACTTTGATAATAGATCGCTCTGGCAAGGCAGAAGCCCACGATGCTGATAAATCCAAGAACAATCAGTTTGTTGAAGAATGACCGGGTGATCATAAGCTGGTTTTTGGTGTTGGAATGTGCATGTCAATAGTTGGATGCAACCCGTTTTCATTTCCATAAAAGAAAATAAAAAACCCTGTACTTTTTTGTACGGGGTAATCCAATAAGACCAATTATGTTAGTTCAGCCGTTTGATAGAACAGCCTACTGACCGGGATTGTTTGACAGAAATATCTTTGCCGGCTTTCATTTCGTCTATGGCTGCGATAAGATGTTTACGGGTAACGCTTGCAGCATCACTCGGGTTATCATCAATGGCGCCGTGGTAAACCAGTTTGCCACTGGCATCGAACAGGAAACACTCGGGGGTCCTGTTGGCACCGAACGCATCAGCCTGGGCGGAGTTTTTATCAACCAGGTAGTGCCAGTTATAGCCCTGTGCTTTGGCATAGGCTTTCATATCTTCAAAAGAATCATCTTCATCACGTTTACCTTCATTGGAATTGAGAACGGCCACACCGATATCATTTCCCAATGCATATTTGCAAGCTTCGTAGGTACGGCTTTGATTCTTTATTACATAGGGGCAGGTATTGCAACTGAACATCACCAGCAAACCATTTTTCTTTTGCGCTTCTTTCAGGGATACTTCGTTGCCGGAAATATCCTTCATCTTCAGTTCGGGATTTGGAATGGCTGAACCAAGGGGAAGGGGATCGGCAACAGGAGCTGATACAAATAAGGCTGCTGCAAGAACAGGGAAGGCTGCAAAAAGTATTTTTTTCATCTGTATTAAATTTAAGAGTGAAAAAATAAGGCTCTGTTGTGCTAACAAGTAAGAACTGCTATAGTTCAAATATCGGAAATCAGGCGGTCTTTTCTTCACCGTCCGGCCCCGCATTCTTCCGTTCGTCGGCAATTTTTTTAAGAGACGAGATACTGACATTGAGCTCAAACCCGATCAGTAATACTAGGGAGTTAAAGTAGATCAGCAACATCAGGATCAGTACCGTTCCGATGGAACCATAGAGTTCATTGTAATTGCCGAAATTATTGACCCACCAGGAAAAGCCCATGGTGAAGAGGATCATCAGGAAAGTAGCGAGTATGGAACCGGGGTTGATCAGTCTCCATTTTTTATGCACGGCGGGGGCATGCCGGTAGATATAAGAAATAGAAGTAAAGAATAACAGGATGATGATCAGCCAGCGGAGGTTGTTGATAATTTCAATTAGTGTTTTGTTTTCCAGTCCCAGCCAGGTGAGTACCGCATCCCTTGCAATGAGTAGCAAAACAGAGATAACCACTAGGATGAACAGGATGAT
>CALRSN020000267.1:0-4550 GCA_943370865.1 Bordetella parapertussis | reverse complement strand
CTGCAATGAAAAAATTACACGTATTACTGATAGCCCTGTTCTTCACTACATGGGTTGCTGCACAGGTAGCCAATACCATCAATTACCAGGCAGTAGCCCGCAATAACAGTGGCCAGGCATTGGCTAATCAAAGCATTAAAGTACGGCTGAGTATCCTGAGAGGACCCAACAGTTTATACAGTGAAACCAGGACGGTTACCACCAACACCTTGGGATTATTCAATGTACAGATCGGCAGCAGTGGGGCTACCACTACCACCGGGGATTTCAACAATATTTATTGGTTGAACAATACCCCGGCCATTACACTGAAAGTAGAACTGGATGTAAACAACAGTGGTGTTTTTACCGAAATGGGCAATCAAACATTGGCCAGTGTGCCATACGCTTATGCTGCTAAAAACTCCATTGATGCAGTAAACCTGGGTGGGCGGTATGTAGATGCAAGTATTACTCCCAACGAAGGTGATGTAATGAGATGGAGTAGTACAGACAATGCATGGAAACCGGCTGTTGTTGGCCAACCTGCTGTTACCAATTTATATTGTCCTATTAGCGCTATTGCCCCAAATGCACAATGGACATTTATTCCTAGCTTAAATGGCAACTTCAGCTATACAACAATTACCATTACAAAACCTGCTCTTATTGTAGCCACCGCTACTGTTGTAATAGGGCATACCGGCACAGGTCAACTGGCAAACGATATTGGATTTTCACCGGCATACCAGCTGACCTCTGGTCAGGGGGGAGTTATTACCCTGTTTAGTCCCGGAAATTATCCTGCTGCACAGATTTCAACTACCAAAACTCCTTTTTCCTGTGCAGGCAGCGTTACACTAACTACTCCCGGTACTTATAAAATAGGTTTTGTCGTGAGAAATAACAGTAACCCGGCCATTACTTTAAACAGCAATGATTTTTTAAGTGGCTATGTAATGATTTATCAATAACTAATAATCCCGCAAATAGTTATGCTTAAACAAATAATAGCGGTTACTGTAGGAATGCTGGGTGTCGTTGCAAGTCATGCTCAGCAACTAACAACACAAACCATTAACAATGGCGGCAGCAGCAAAACAGCAGGTAGTATTATACTGGAAGATGCCATAGGTGGTTTATTGGTAAACACCGTAACCGGTCCCGTATTTATGTATACCCAGGATTTTTTACAACCCGGTGCCGGAACCACCACGTCCATCCCGGTGATCAATAATGTGGTGCTGGGCAGCGGAGCCGGGGTGGATAATGCAGGTGCAAGTTTCAGCAATTCAGGTATCACGATTGACTTTACTCTTGGTGAAGCCGCCAGTATTACACTCCATCACCCCGGCACAATGCTTACGCAGGGAATACTGCAGCCGTTTCCGGCTGCGGTCAGCTTACCGGTAACCGGTTTAGAATTTTATGCGAAAAGGATCAGCAGTACGCAGGTACAGTTAGACTGGAAGACGATACAGGAATTCAATAATAAGGGCTTTTATATTGAAAGGAGAAAGGAAAATGAAGTCAACTTTTCAGCTATTGGTTTTATAAGCAGTAAAGCTGTTAACGGAAACAGTTCCGTGCCATTACAATACACTAAGCCCGATAATAATAATTTCCCGGGCACTACTTACTACCGTTTAAAACAGGAAGACCTGGATGGAAGAACAAGTTATTCCCCGGTTAGAATCATCGCCGGTGCAGGTAATAAACAAACCATTTTACAGGTATGGCCCGTGCCCGCAACAGGACCGGTAAACATCCTCGTAACCGGTATTGATAAAACCGACCAGTTGCTTGTATTTGACATGAATGGTAAACAGGTGCAACAACACAGCATACAGGATAACCAGCCGCTGCAATTGAAACAATTAACAGCAGGCACATATATTATCCGGTTAGCACAACACCGGGACCTGGTTCAAAAAATCCTGGTTCAATAATACTGACGCTCTGGCAATAGTCTTCTCAAAGCAATCATTACAGTACCATTAGCCTTTCCGGGCACCTGTTGTATACAGGTGCCTTTTTGTCTTAAGGGATTGGTTGAACAGACTTCCTCCAAATCACATTCCTGGCTTTTAAATAATCCAGCACAAAATCAAAACAATCTTTGCGATGACCGATCAGTTCTGGCGGAAATACACCTTTTTCTGTGAATAGTTTATCCGTAATGAGATGCACAGCAGCGGTGCAGGTATAGCCAGTTGTCCGGGCCATCGAAGAAGTTATAGTCACGGGGTCATAACGATCCAGCAGGTCATAAGTGATAGTTTCCTTATCACCAATCACTATCACTTTCATCACGGTGAATTCTTCTTCCTCCGGACCCAGCTTCCATTCATTCACTAATAACTTCGAGGTGAAATCAATGGGTGAAACAGCAATATCATTGATATGCAACGGCGTCATATCAAAAAAGCCGGCTTGCTGCAACGCAATGATGAGATCAATATGCCCGGGATAACGAAGCGTTTTTTCTTTCATCTCCGGGATATGGTTCATCGTAAAGATCAGTGAACGGAGACCATCAGTATTGAAGGCTTCCAGTTCTCCCACTTCAGCAAACTGCATCATCTCTCTTTCACTTAAGGCGGGTTTGGTAACGATCTTCCCTTGCTCTACTAACCTGGCCGGGCGGATATACTCCTGTATCACATCCACCGGCGAAAACGGGGCTTTGTATTGGAACGGTGGCTTTCTTTCTTTAGGCAACCCTCCTACATAACATTCAAAGGCTTTCACTTTCATTTCCGCATTGTAACGTCCCAGGATTAAATTGCTCATCCCCGGTGCCACACCACAATCGGTAATAACAGTAACTTCTTTTTCTTTAGCCAAAACATCCAGCTGCAACACATCTTCGGGAAAGAAAGAAATATCCACCACATTTTTTCCCGCATTGATCACTGCTTCGAGTGTTTGGAAACCCATGAAACCGGGCACAGCGGTCACCACCAGGTCAAATGGTTGTAGTAAATCGGTATAGTTTTTATAATCAGCAAGATCAGCTCCGGCCGTATGAATCGCCGGGTTGCGGCGGCTCAGTTCTTCCAGGTTGGCCGCACTAAGATCAAAAGAAGTAACGGAGAAATCAGTAGCAAGGTCCAGCGCAATAGCTCTTCCAACCATACCGGCTCCTAAAACAGCAATCGTCATACAATTCAATTTAGTCTGCAAATTTACTGAGAACCGGCTTCATCGTGTCAGGGAAAACTCCTGTAGCATAAAAAACAAAACCCTCTTTAGAAAAAGAAGGTTGTCCTGTTATGCTTATGCACATGTAAATAATTATTTATACCGGTAAGCGATATTCTTTGTTTGCGTTGGCTTTCCCGGAATGGTTTCAGTCAGTACCGCCGACAGGGGCAGCTCTTTATTATTATATACATAGTTATACTCCTTCGTTCGCTCGGGCTGGTTATTCCTGTCAAACGCTTCTTCTTTACTGACATTGTTCGGCGACGGAATAATCAATATCATCCACAGAAATTCCTTTGCTGCATAAAGCGGGTTGGTTTTGTTATCAAATACAGACTGGGTAGTTCCGTCTGGACTTAGTCCATCAGGAGACAAAGGATCTGCTGAAAATAATTGTGTGCGGCGGATATTCCCGGCAGCATCATACATAAAACTGCTTTTGAAGAACGGCGTCACCTGGTTCCCGGAAACAAAAAACACGGTTACGGATTTCAGGAAACCATTCAGGTATTCGTAATCTGTATAACCCAGCGCATCATTTTGTAAGGTTCGTATTTGCAGCCGGTTGAGTTTTCCATCAGTACAAACAGGTGTGAACTTCACACCTGCATCGTTAATTATCTCCCTTATCCTCTTATCCGCAGCATAGCTGACCGTATACCTTGTTGTATCATCCGGCGAGAGTTGGTTAGCAACAGCCGCTTTTTTAATGCTGCCATCAGTGTTATATTCAAAACTGGTAAATCCATCTTCACCGGACCTGCTTTCAAGTCTTGTTACAGCAGTTGGCGGAGGAGCGATATAAGAATATTCTTTTTTACAGGCTGTAAGCAGCATAGCCACTGCAAAAATGAACAGCACTGCCGCTCTCGTTTGTTTCATACATAAGGTTTAAAAAATGAACCGTAAATATCTGTTGGAGAAAATAATACGGGTATCCCGCAATGACGTGAAAATAAAATATTACCCGCCCGCATGATTTTAAGAACAGTTCCGACTAAACAGGAGAAAGGCTTCTATATTTGATGATCACTGAACTATAAGAAGGTTAATGCTGCAATTCCGGGACGATCCTGCCGCTTACAGGGCTTTTATTCTCGAGCACCAGGACAGGGTGTTCAACCTGGTATTGAATAAAGTGCAGCAATGGGAAGATGCGGAAGAAATAACACAGGATGTATTTATTGATGTATTCCGTAAACCGGAAGCATTCCGGGGAGAAGCAGCTCTCAGCACCTGGCTTTTCCGAATAGCTGTCAATAAATGTATTGATCACCTACGCAAGAAGAACAGCCGCGGAAGAAATGTATTCACCCGTTTGTTTTCATCATGGCCTGATAAAGAAGAACCTGTTGATTTTATTC
>CALRSN020000266.1:0-4550 GCA_943370865.1 Bordetella parapertussis | reverse complement strand
CTTGATAGGTGAAAACGGCAAAACCACGGTTGGCAGTTCTCGTCAACTATAACCAGTACAGAGCCTTTCCCTACGGTGAAATATTTACGGTTTTCCTTTTCCTCGAACAGGGGTTTGCCTGGCTGTGCTTCAGCAAATCGGATCAGGTTAACTATATATTTTCGGGCTTTGCCCTGGTCCCGGTTTTGTGGCACCACTGCCAGCAAGCCGGTTGCACTGACACAACGATAGCAGCAGCCATCGAAACTGATCTTTAGCGACTCGTCGATCAGCAGGCGGCTCAGTGTGCTTCTCGGTCTGATCATATTCAGGGCCTTGCATATATCCCGGACACAGTAGTACCATGTGCCTTTCACTTTAGCAAGCCGGACCACTTGATCAGCTGCATCAGTGTAAATAAAATATCTATCAGGTTTTATCATTATCGAATTTTCAATTTTACCAAACTCCCGTAACTCCAATAAAAACGCTATTTCCTAACACTATTCTCTATTAGGGGCTATCAGGCTATATACTACCCTCATACCCTCCCTAATTACCTTTTCTCCTATTTTATAAATTCTACGGGAGTTATTGGAGCAAGCCCCTTTACTTCCGTACTTTTCAACTATTTACATTTGCTCCAATAGATTTTTCCTATTGGAGTTCTACGGGAGTTATTGGAGCAGATTTTTTACTTTCTGCTCCCGTAGATTTAGGCCTGCTCCCATAGAATGTTTTACAACGTCACCCGCTGTATAGTACCTGACTGAGTTGCCGTAAATGCTAAATCTTGTCTTTGATCCCCGCTTCCATCCCTCGAGATTTTGCATTATTTCATGAATGAACCGGGTGTTCTGAGGGTTCAGCGTTGCCTTGTCCATCCTGAACAACTCGCAGGCAATTTCAGCAGCGCAAACCCTCGTTCTTTTATGTCTCCCGTCTTTTTCTATACTGAGTAATCCGTTATCATCGAGATAGGCTTTTCTTTCTTCCCAGTTCTTGTTATCCCATCCGTCCGGCAATGGTATTGATAAGAAGTCCTGTATCATTCCTGCCCGGTCCTCTTGCTCACTGTGATCGGCTTGCACCTGGTTAGCATATAGCTCGAGTTCTGAATCGAGATATAGTTTTTCGCCTGCTTTGTATAATTGGACCGCTTCAGCCCAAATCTGCCCGACTTCCTGATCGGTTAAATCCTGATCGACGTTTTTCACTGGTTCCCGCTCATACGTGTTGGTTATCCAAAAGCGACGGCCTCCGCTTGCATCTCTTAAAGGAGTTCTGTTGTTACTGGTAGCGAAAAAGACGCATTGTCTCGGGAAGTTTTCAACCCTTCGGCCGTATGCCACCCGGTACCGATCAGCAGGCTTTGATATGTAGTGTTTAATGGTTTCAACTTCAGCCTTTTTCAATCCTGCCAGTTCTCCCATTTCCACAATCCAAACCCCTTGTATTTGTTCAATAGCTTCTTTACCGTGAACAGTGGAAAATGAATCGCTAAACCACTGCCTGCCAATCCTGGACAGCAGCATTGACTTTCTCTGTCCCTGTGATCCGATCAATACAAGAACGTAATCGAATTTGCAACCTGGGCGAAATACCCTTGTAACGGCTGCAGCCAGCATCTTACGAGTTATTGCCCGGGTGTACTTGTTATCAGTAACTCCGAGGTAGTCGATCAAAAGAGTTTCAACTCGTTCCTGTCCGTCCCACTTCAGCGAATTGAGATAATCCCGGACAGGATGAAAAGCGTTCTTTGCAGTGACAGAGATAAGACAGTCCTCGACTATTGACCTGTTAGAAATTCCATAGTATTTATCAAGGTAAATGCGAAGGCCGGCGTCGTCTGCATCGGTTAAATACCGGGTGCCATTGCTTACCTCTCGCCATGGTAATTTTTTCAATGCTACTGGCCTGTTCTCGAACTCGTCGAGGGCAAGCCTGGCCTTTAGTCGGGGATCGTTCTGCAAAATGATCATTGCATTTTCTCGGGTTGACAGGTATTTGCCTTTTGAGTCGGCTTTCAACTGTTCAACCCAATCGCTATTTGTTTCCTCGGTTTCAAGTTCCTCAGCGAAATCTTCAGCAATACGATCCTGCACTCTTTCTCCTATAAGCTTCAAAACTTTTGCATCTTCAGCGGCAAAGTCCATCATTGCAACGAAAGACGGTAACCGGTTGGGGGGAGTGCCTTCTTTTGCATCATCGTCTTTGAATCCATATTTATGAATCCTTACCAGGTCAAAAGCATTGCATAGTTTACCGCTGATCGGATCCGTACCGTGGTGGCTGAATGCGAATTTGTCATCGTACACAATAAGCCCGGCCGCTGTTGAGCCTTCTTTGTAGCTGTAACGGTCGGCAATATCGCAGGCCTCATACACATCAGGGAGAAAAGTTTCAATCGCTTCACTGATCGGGTAAGCAGTACAGAAAAGCCCTATCGTTCCTTTCTTACTTAGCGGGTCCTCCTGTTCTTTGATAGCCTTGAGCGGGATCTCTTTTTCTCGTTCTCCCATAGGCCACTCACTGGCATCTTTCCAATTATGGTAAGTGTTTAGAATATCATCAGCACAGAGCAAAGGACCGTCTTGCTTCTCAAAAACAAATTCCCCGTCTTTCGCAGTAGAGGGCCAATACATTAACCTTTCGGCCTGATAACTGGTATGGTCGAAGGCTTCAATGCCGATCATAGCAGCAATACGTCTCGATATCGGTATATATTCATCAGCCATGACCTCACGATCAAGTGGAATGATCAGCCTGAGACGAGGCTTATCCGGGCTGTGCTTATGAGTTGAATAGATACAGGCAGCGCAGTTAAAAGAGAGTGTGAAATCAAACCAAAAGTCTGCAGTCGCAAAGTCAGCGTCAAGCGTTACAAGTTGCCTGTGAGTGACTGATCCTTTCTTACGCCGGCCGTTTGCCAGGTAGCCACCGACAAAGCCCCCAATGTCTTTTATTTCGTCTTGCCTGGCTTTCTTTGAAGCAAGATATTCCGCATGGCTCTCCGCTGTTCTATGTGTTTTGGATAGCTTAGTGAGTAGGTCCTGCCAGGTTACTTGCCTGTTCTTCCAGTTCTTTGTGTTACGGTCCCGACCGGTTGCTATGTCCAGGGCAACCGTTTGCTCATTATCCGAAATTTTATTAACTTTGTCCATAGCGTTTTCTTAAATTCTTCGATTAACCCCTGATTTGCCGCAGGGGTTTTTCTTTTATCGTTTAACTCCTTTGCTTATAAAAGTTGCCGCCTCAATATCATTCCTATAAGATCCCTTTGTCTTATTTGATAGCATCCACTGATCCAGGTCAACCCGGTTGAAGTAAACCAGTTTCCCGGATGGTTTTGAGAAGGGGATAGTCCCCGCCGCTGTCATCTTGTAAAGAGTTGACGGCTTAATCCCTAAATACTTCGCAGCTTCACCGGCGTTAAAAATCGTCTTGCTGTTAAGCAATAGGCTTTTTATCACTTCAAGATCATTGGCAATATTTTCCAGTGAAAGGCTCACGCTGCAATACCTCGTTTTGATGATATATATTTTTTACGTCCCGGCTTTTTAATATCGCCAGGGAATAGCCTCCGTTTGCCAACAAACACACTGTTTTTGATCTTCCCGGCAGTAGCCCAGCGAAGTACACTGTCTGCAGAAACCCCTAATTTCATTCCCACCTCTTCAGCCGTTAACAACGGTTTTACTGATTCGCTCATACTAATTAAGTTTAGTCTTAAAAATATAGCTGTTAACTTTGACGGGTGGGACGTACTGCCCTTAGTTCCAGCTTTGTCAAAGGCTGACTACTTTTGGACTGGCCGGACTCAATCCGGTGCCCCTGGACCTTACCTAATCCAGCGGGGGTTACATACGGGAGCGAGGATTGCTCAATGCTAAGATATGAATTTTGCACTGTATTTTCGGAAAATATTGAAAGTTCAATAATTATATTTTCCACAAAAAACTATGGATATGTGAATAACTCTCATGTGAATATTACAGATCGCTTCAAATGAATGTGGGGTATCGAGTCCAAGTTATAAAAATACTTTCTGCCTTCTTTCTTGTACTCAATCTCCTGGTTCCGTCTTGCCCGGTCCAACCGTCTGAAATCCCATCCGGTTACCTCAACCACGGCCCCGACCTTGACCCACTTCTTATTTTTATTCGCATTTGCCTTCAACCATTCAACGTTCCGGTTGAAGTTCTTCAGCTCTTTTAATAATTCGGGGTCGATGGTCAATGAGGCCTGGTTGGATTGTTTCATCTGTATTAGCTGTTAGTTACATTTGCTTTTTCCATTCTTGTAATAAAGTTGTCTGCTTCTATCTGATGCTTCTTTATGAACAGGGGAAGATCGGCTATACTTTGAATTACATCAAGACTACCGTCGTGATCATTGTGAATAAAAAAGGTGTCGATCTCCTGCCCTTGCTGTTGTTTGTCATCTCGGTTGCGGAGCAAACCGTATATTTTAATTTCTATTTCACAAAGCTCTTCCTTAATCTTGTATTCGCCCAACGTTACTGTGCCGACAGTAATGCAGTTCTTTTTTATCAGACTCTCAAGTGCAAA
>CALRSN020000265.1:0-4561 GCA_943370865.1 Bordetella parapertussis | reverse complement strand
AGGAGGGCATCTATCTCAATGGCTATGTTGTAAATATCAGCTATGAAAAAGCTAAACAACTGAATGGTAAAAAAATCAGGGTAACAGGGAAAGTCAGCATTATCAAAGGAGTTAACAACAAGCCCGATGAAGAGATGCAACAGGGCCGTGAAGGAGATACTATGTATATCGAATTTCCGAAAATTAAGATTATTAAAAATTAACCCGAATATTTTGATGAGTAAAGAGGCTACTCAATACTACACATTCTGCCTGACTCGCATTTGAAAAAGCCAATAACCATACTATATATTTCAGCTGCGGCTTTTCTACTTCACTCAACAAGCTGCTCTAATTCAACTTATGACCATTGGACAGAAGAAGAAATAAGTGCCTTCTCCAAAGACTGTGCGAAAACTGATACTATCACTAATTTACACATTATACTCCGTGGCTTTGAAAACAGCGAGTTTGATTCGATTCTTATCAAGGAATACAAGAACACGGTCTTAATTGATTCATTCAAAGTCCTCGCCCGGCCAGCTGAAGGCCCATTTGAAAAAAGAGAGAAAGAAAGATCGGCGCCAGTATTCAGAACAATGAATATCAACTACAGGTATGAATTTATAATCCCTGGTCAACAGCCTTATGAATTTAAGGAAATGAAAATGATGATACACTCAGCAGAAACAGAAAATTCTGATGGATATATCTGTGAAATGAGGGCTTTCACCTTAGATGGGATCAAATTTAATAATGATGGGAATCCGGTGCTCTTAAAACGCCACACTCGGGGGAAATAATTTTCTCAATCCCCCTCATTTGCGAAACGTTCCGTTTCGCTTTTTTGGCTCCTGCCAAGTCGGGTTAATAGACGGCTTAAAACACACGAACTTTATTATTTGCTTACAATTCTTAAAAAATTAATATGCTTTCTTTTTATTATATAAAAGAATCAGTACATTGAATTTATTATTATAAGCCAACCAATTCTTCACCAAAACCTGCTACACCATGAGAAAAACCATTCTTTCTCTCGTAAGTTCTTTTATTCTCTTTATAAGTTATTCGCAAACCTGCCCGGGCCTCGGCAGTATCAACTTCCAGCGCTGGAATAATATATCCGGCAGTGCTGTCAGTAACCTAACCAATAATACAAGATATCCAAACAGCCCTTCCAGTACCGGCACCCGGACTTTGTTTGAAATGCCCACGAACCAGGGAAGCAATTTGGGCATCCGGATGTATGGGTATATCTGTCCCCCTGCAACGGGTAATTATGTGTTCTGGATCGCCAGTGATAATAGTGGCGAATTATGGCTGAGCACTACGATCAATGCAGCGAATAAAGTCCGCATTGCCTATAATACCAACAGCACCAACTCCCGCCAATGGAATAAATTCACTACCCAAAAATCGGTATCTATCGCATTGGTGGCCGGAACCAAGTATTATATTGAAGCACTCATGAAAGAAAGTACCGGTAATGATAACCTGGCGGTTGGCTGGGCTAAACCGGGACAAAGCACTGCAGCTCCCAGCGAAGTGATCCCCGGCATCTATCTTTCGGTGAACAATACAACTGATGCACAAGCACCAACAGCACCCACTAATTTAACCGCTTCCAATATCACCAGTACCAGCTTTACTTTGTCGTGGAGTCCATCAACTGATAATACGGGAGTTACCGGCTATGATATTTACCGGAATGGTATCAAGATCAATACCACAAATATGATCGGCACTTCTTATAGTGTTACCGGTTGTTCCCCCAATACTATGTATGCCATGACGGTGAAAGCGAAAGACCAAGCAGGCAACCAGTCTGTTTCCAGTAATACACTTAACACCACCACTCTTACAACTACTGCGGCCAGTGAAGTATTTACAGTTAGAACTGTTATCGCTAATCAGCGCATGCCACATGACCTGGTTTATGGACCCGATAACAATATCTGGTATACCGAACGATTTGGCGGCACAGTCAGTTTTGTCAACCCTTCAACGGGTATTAAAACGGTTGTGCTTTCTCTCGGTGCAAAAATGGTACGGGTAAGCGGGCAGGATGGATTGATGGGATTAGCCCTGCATCCACAGTTCAACCAGGGCAATCCGTATGCCTATATTGCTTATACCTATCAATCATTGAGTACAACAGTTAGAAAAATCAGGATCGAACGGTACACGTATGATTTCAATTCACAACTATTAGGCTCACCGGTTACTGTACTGGAAAATATCCCGGGCAGTAATGACCATAACTCCGCACGGTTATCCATCGGACCGGATCTGAAACTCTATTATTCTGCCGGGGATATGGGGGCGGGACAATTTGATAATCTGACCCGAACCCAAAATGCACAAACGCTGAATGTATACGAGGGAAAAATTCTAAGGTTGAATACCGATAGTATTCCCGGGGGTTCATGGATTCCGGCTGATAATCCATTTTTAAATGCCGGGCAACCGACAGCTGTTTATTCGTTCGGGCATCGCAACCCCCAGGGACTTGTATGGGGTAATGTGAGCGGAACCGATATTTTATACAGCAGCGAACATGGTCCATATAGTGATGATGAAATCAATACCATTGAACGGGGGCGCAATTATGGCTGGCCACAGGCTTCAGGTTTCTGTGATGGTAATTACAATGGAAGGACTATCGGAGGATTTGCGGTGGTCAATGAACAAACCAATTGTACCACACTGAATGTAAAAGAACCAATGCGTTCTATTTTCCCGTCAGAAAACCCACCAACAGGAGGTGATAATATGACATGGCCTTCGATGGCTCCATCAGGTACTGATTTCTATGGCAGCAATGCCATACCCGGCTGGCAAAATTCATTACTGGTGGCTATGCTGAAATCAGGAACCATCACCAGGTATAAGTTAAGCAACGATGGCCTCGCTATAATTTCAGATACCATCAATTATTTTAAAGGATTAGGACGCTTCAGGGATGTGGCCGTATCTGCTGACGGATTAAAGATCTACGTAGCCTGTGATTCAAGCGGTTCCACTTCCGGCCCAACCGGCGGCGTAACGAGCACACCGGCCAACCCCGGCAGCATTCTTGAATTTACATTTACGAGCGGACCGGCCACAAGATATATCACACAACAGGAACAACGCCTTCCGGAAAACACTACGGAAAATAAAACGCTGGATATCTATCCAAACCCCGCCGACCAGTTCATTGTGGTATACAATTACAGCACCGGTAACAGGATGGCCTCCTTATTTGACCTGAATGGCCGTTTGGTAAAACAACAACTGCTGACCCAATCCGCAGCAAGGATCAATACCGGCAACTTGCCCCCAGGTATGTATGTTCTGAAAGTAACGGATACAAAGAGTAAGCCTGTAAGAACGGAAAAGATCATTATTGCTCATTGATAACTATCACTTCGTTTAAAGAGGGAACCTGGCCGTTCCCTCTTTTTTTATGGGCCCCGGCATCTTTCCGGAAAACATGACAAAAATCATGTTCATTCCCGTTTGATCCGGCCGGAATCAGTAACTAATGTTACAAGAATTCATCAGCAACTTTTTTTTCTTTGTTTCACAAAAGAGAAAAGTATGAAGTACATCATCATCGGTGCTGTTGCAGGCGGGGCGAGTACCGCCGCCCGGTTAAGAAGACTGGATGAAAAAGCGGAGATCGTCATTTTTGAAAAAGGAGAATATATCTCCTATGCCAACTGCGGCCTTCCTTACTATATCGGTGATGTGATCAAAGACCGGAATAAATTATTTGTACAAACAGCAGCCTCTTTCAAGAGCCGCTTCAATATTGATGTCCGTATTTCCACGGAAGTAACAGGTATTGATGCAGCCACCAAAAAAATTACTGCTAAAAACCTGCTGACCGGTGAAGAATACCCCGAAAGCTATGATAAACTGGTGCTCTCTCCCGGTGCGGAACCGATCCGCCCCCCATTACACGGAATAAATCTGCCCGGCATCTTTACATTAAGAAATGTAAATGATACCGATCTTATCAAAAACTATGTGCAGCAACGCTCATCCGGTAAAGCCGTAGTGATCGGTGCGGGTTTTATTGGTTTGGAAATGGCCGAGAACCTGCATGAGCTGGGGCTGGAGGTGAGCATCATCGAAATGGGTAACCAGGTTTTAGCTCCCGTTGATTTCCCTATTGCCGCATTGGTACAGCAACATATCCGTTCCAAAGGAGTTGATCTTCGTCTCAGTAGTGCCGTTACAGGTTTTGAAAAAGAAAATGATACGATCAGGGTGTTGCTTAAAGACGGCAGCAGTATAGATGCGGATGTAGTGATCCTTTCCATTGGTGTCCGCCCCGATACCAAACTGGCCGTCATGGCGGGTTTGCAACTGGGAGCTGCCAAAGGCATTTGGGTGAATGAATATTTACAAACTTCCAATCCCGATATTTATGCAGTGGGCGATGCGATTGAATTTCCTAATCCTATTACCGGTCAATCTATGAATACTTACCTGGCAGGGCCGGCAAATAAACAAGGCCGTATCTGTGCCAACAATATCGTGCTGGGAAATCAACATATTTATAATGGTGCTATCAATACAGCCATTGTAAAAG
>CALRSN020000264.1:0-4569 GCA_943370865.1 Bordetella parapertussis | reverse complement strand
GGACTTCAAAGTCAGTATTCTCCGTTAGAAATTTATGATGATCTTTTTCTTGTGTGGTTTGATTAGTTTTCATGCGGATCAGAGCTTAAGAATTAAAGGAAGTACAAAGTTGGCAACTATAAATCCTCCTGCCATAAAACAAACAGTGGCGACCAGCGAGGGTAATTGCAGCATAGAAAGACCCATAATAGAATGACCGCTTGTGCACCCTCCTGCATAGCGGGTTCCAAAGCCCACCAGGAAACCACCGGCAACCATCATGATAAATCCTTTCAGGCTTACTAATGTTGACCAGTTAAATAGCTCTGCAGGAACGATGTTATTATAATTGCTGATGCCATAACCCGCAAGCTCCTGCTGAAGTTTGGGGGTTACCTCAATCGGTACATGGTTACTTAATAGTGTAACCGCTATATATGCGCCAACTAAAATACCAGTAACAAAAAATAAATTCCAAACTTCTTTTTTCCAGTCATATTGAAAGAAGGGGATTTTAGCTGGTAAACAAGCGGCGCAGATATGCCGTAGCGAGGAAGAGACACCGAAAGATTTATTGCCAATTAATAGTAGCACCGGCACCATTAACCCGATCAGTGGCCCGGCCACATACCAGGGCCAGGGTTGTTTCAGCCATTCAAACATATTTGGGTGGTTTTAAAAGTCGAAATTACCAAATATGCAGAAAGGTGAACCAGTATTGTTTACTTACCGCTCAACTTTCTTTTGTTATCGCTTGGAATGAAGAGACCGTTAAATTTTATTTTGCAAGCTAAACCAGGGGCCGCCATTATATACCTCAATGCCGGCTGATTTCAATATTCCCTTTGCCATACCACTACGGGCACCGCTGCGGCAAACCGTAATGACAGGTTTATTTAATTTCTTCAGGTCATTGACTTTGTTACGGATAGTATCCAAAGGAAAATTTTTTGAGCCTTTAATATGTCCTGATTTATATTCCCCGGGGCTTCTTACATCAATGATGACCGCCCCGTTATTTACCAGTTCTTTAAAGTCAACAGTTGTGCCGCCGAATAATTTCTTTAAGAATCCAAGCATGTGTTTTAGTTTAAAAGGAACTGAACATCTGCAAGGCCACCGCCATTGTACACATTCGTAATCCCGTTTTGTAATAAAATTGTTGTTGCCATCCCACTGCGTGCACCACTGCGGCAATAAACTACCACCGGTTGTTGAATGGATTTGAATTCGTCAATCCTGGCCGGAATCTCATCCAGCGGAATATTTTTAGCACCCGGCGCATGTCCCATTTCGAATTCCCACGGACTGCGGACATCCACCAGTACGGTAGAAGTCTGTTTTATTATTTCTTTTAGCATGTTCTTTATTTTTTAAAATCAATTATTATAATAGAGTGGAGGGACATACATAATCGCTGATAGCAATCTTCCGGCTCTCTTTAATAGCTTTAAAGCCTCCTTTCACATCAATTAAATTATCAAAGCCCCGTGCCCTTAGAATTGAATTAAAGATCATGGAACGGTACCCGCCGGCACAATGCACATAATAGGTCTTATTCTTATCGATACCAGACATACTTTCATTGATAAAATCAAGCGGTGAATTTTCAGCATCGATTATGTGTTCGCTTTGATATTCACTTGTTTTCCGGACATCAAGAATATTTACTGGTTCTTTCTGCATGATAGTTGCCAGTTCATCCGCATCCACAGATTTGATCTGGTCGGTTTCTTTACCTGCAATTTCCCAGCTATTAAAGCCTCCTTTTAAATAGCCGATCGTATTATCATAACCAACCCGGGCCAGCCGGGTGATCACTTCTTCTTCCCGGCCTGTTTCTGCTATAATCAGTATTTGGTGTTTGATATCCGGTATCATAGCACCCACCCAGGGAGCAAAGCTTCCATCAATCCCGATATTGATGGAATTAGGAATAAAACCTTTTGCAAAAACCTGTGGATCCCTGGTATCAAGTATCAATGCGCCTGTTTCATTGGCTGCTGTTTCAAATGCATCCGGTGATAATGCCTGTTGGCCCCTTGCTAAAACAGTATCAATGCTTTCATAACCCTGTATGTTCATCATTACATTCAGCGGAAAATATGCTGGCGGGGCTGTGAGACCCGTTGTTACTTCTTTAATAAATTCTTCTTTGGTCATGTTGGCACGCAGGGCATAGTTGGTTTCTTTCTGATGCCCCAGCGTATCAGTAGTTTCTTTACTCATATTCTTACCACAGGCACTGCCGGCACCATGTGCGGGATAAACAATAATGTCGCCAGGCAGTGGCATGATCTTATTACGTAATGAATCAAACAGGTGACCCGCTAGTTTCTCCTGTGTCAGGTCTGCCACTACTTTTTGCGCCAGGTCAGGCCGTCCAACATCACCGATAAATAAGGTGTCGCCGGAAAATAGTCCAGTTTCTTTCCCATTTTCGTCTTTTAACAGGTAGCAGGTGCTTTCCATCGTGTGCCCCGGTGTATGTAATGCTTTGATCGTAATATTTCCTATGCGAAATTCTTCCCCATCATTTGCTATATGTGCATCAAAGGCAGGATTAGCGGTGGGACCATATACGATAGGGGCACCCGTCTTTTTACTGAGGTCAAGGTGACCACTTACAAAATCAGCATGAAAGTGTGTTTCAAAAACATACTTGATAGTTGCATTATTTCTTTCGGCTTTGGCGATATAGGGATGCACTTCCCGCAGCGGGTCTATAATAGCTGCTTCGCCATTACTCTCAATGTAATAAGCACCCTGTGCAAGGCAGCCTGTATAGATTTGTTCCACTTTCATGTCAATAGCATTTACGATTACAAAATTGAAGATATTGATGTCGGCTATCTATGACTTATGTCACAGAGAGGATAAAGCAATTATTTCAGAAATAATTCTTTAGTGATGATGTATATGCCCATAACCAATATGAACCAGCCAAAACCCTTTTTTAAGGAGGAGGCAGGTATTTTTTCGGCGATCCTGCTACCGATAAAAATACCGGCAATAGCTAATGCAGTAAATGAGAGAAGAAGAACCCAGTTAAATTCAAATTGTTTCAGGCTGAATAAAAAGCCAAATAGCGAATTGATGGCAATGATAAGGAGTGATGTGCCTACTGCTTTTTTCATGGATAGATTAAGAAACAATACAAGGGTTGGAATGATCAGGAAGCCGCCACCAGCACCGAGTAATCCTGTGATCACCCCAATCACCAGGCCCAGCAACATGAGTGGAAAAACTTTGCCCTGTCGTTTTTCATCGGTTTGTTCAGACCCGGTTTCGTTATCCCTGCTGCGTATCATAGAGTAGGATGCCAGTAACATCAGGATAGCAAAAACCACCATCAGTAACATTTCTTTTGATACGGCCAGTGAACCAATAGAAAAAATATGGGCAGGTATTGCGGGTAATAAATAATGGCGGGTAATAAATATGGAAAAAATTGAAGGGAAGCCAAATTCGGTGACGGCTTTAAAATCAACAAGCCCTTTGCTATAAGCCCTTATCCCGCCAACAAGACTGGTGGTCCCTACAATGAATAAAGAACTTGTAGTAGCTAAAAGAGGATGTACACTCATCAGATAAACTAAAACCGGCACAGTAAGTATAGAACCGCCACTGCCCACCATTCCCAGTGAAACGCCTATAAGAATAGCTGCTATATAGCCGATTATCTCCATGTAATTTTTTACAAGATTAGACGAAAGGAACTGTTTGCATTGTGATCAATATCACAGGCACTCATCAAATCAACTCGATCATATTGCGATGCAGCTTAACAAGATTTCGCTGTTCCATTTTCTTCAGCAAACGGGAAATAACCTCTCTTGAACTATGCAAGTCATCGGCGATTTCCTGGTGAGATATCTCAAAAGTTTTTTTACCTGTTTTTTCAACATGTCGCTTTAAATAGAACTCAAGACGTTCGTCCATATTGCGGAAAGCAATATTGTCAACTACGGAGAGAAGTTCATCAAAACGGCTACGATAGGTTTGTATAACGAACTGATACCAGCTTTTGTACTTGTTCATCATGTCATCCATCAGCTGTACAGGTACCATCAGTACTTCGGAGTCAACTTCTGCTTTGGCCATGATCTCACTGGTGGTGGATTGTATGGCGCAGATCATGGATACAGCACAGGCTTGTCCGGGCCCGAGATAATACATCAGGAATTCACCACCATCGGGATTCTCCCGGTAAATTTTTATCTGCCCTTCCAGTACTAAGGCTGTTGATTTGATATATTGTCCGGTACGCATGATAATATCCCCGGCATTGAATGAACGTTGTACAGCGTTTTTTTCAATCAGCTCTACCAGTTCGGGCTCAAAATTGGGGAAGAGTTTTTTCCATTCCATAGAATCAATATTAGTTATCCAGTACTTTTTCCATTTGCATGCTCCGGCTTCCTTTGATCAGTAAATGGGTGTTTTCAAAATGCTGATCCTGCAACCAGTTTTTAGCTTCGGTGGCATTTGTAAAAGTAGTGAAGGGGTGTTTAAAATGTAGAAAATCTCCACCCACCAACACCACAGCCTTCCAGTTGTATTGTTGTATCAGTCCGGCAATGGCTTTGT
>CALRSN020000263.1:0-4591 GCA_943370865.1 Bordetella parapertussis | reverse complement strand
TATGTAAATGACCCGCATGTAATCCGCAGGAACCCTAAAGTTATTGCCATTAATAGTGCAATTGAGGTGGATCTGACAGGCCAGGTTTGTGCAGATAGTATTGGTGAATACCAGTATAGCGGTATCGGAGGGCAGATGGATTTTATGCGGGGGGCTGCATTAAGTGAAGATGGGAAACCAATCATAGCACTGACCAGCCGTACAACAAAAGGTGTTTCCCGGATTGTTACCAACCTGAAAGCCGGGGCTGGGGTTGTTACAACCAGGGGACATGTGCACTACGTGGTAACAGAGTATGGAGTGGCCTTCTTATTTGGGAAGAACCTTCGCCAAAGGGCAAAATCCCTGATCGAAATAGCACATCCGGACGACCGGGAAAGCCTTGACAGGTATTGTCATGAACGCTTTAAGATATTCTGATCTCTTTTCTCATGTAATGGTTAATGAAAAAAAGCCCCGCCTGATTCCTCAGTGCAGGGCTTTTTTGGCTTAATTGAATAATCTTAGTTGATCTTTTTTACCAGGGTCTCTTCAACATAATGGTTGTTCTGGTTAATTTCATAAACCACAGTTTTGTTAGATTTCTTACCTGTGATCTCGAAACGCAGAACTTCACCATCGCCTATTTCTTCAATATTCAGCATGAATTTCTTTGAAATAACATTGCTGTTTACATTTTCCCTGTACAGTGAATTACCAAAACTGTCGCGGATAACAACTACATATTCGTTATCAGCTGTTCCAGGTTTAAAATTCAGTTCAAATACGGGTTTGTTCTTGAAATTGCCAAGGAATTTCAATTCAACAGCTGCTGTGTTGTTTGTTTCATCAATGGCTTGTGCTGCCGGTGCTATTGCTAATGTGACTACAGTCAGCAAAGCGATGGCGGTGTTACGGAAATTTAATACACTTTTCATGGTTATACTTTTTAGAGTTAAAAATTAAAAATTGTTAAAACAGATGACGGCAACCGATGAGGACAAGCAATGGGCAAACAAAGGGGCAAGTTTCGCTACCAGGTCAAGCAGGGGTTGAAATACCGGTAGAAGTTTTGGTTAGAAGAAGCGTTCCGCTTTTTAAATAACTAATGCAAACATATGCCGGTAATTCTTGCACATCAAACCATTTTTTTGCTGATTTCAGTGTCCTTAAAATTGGCTGGCGGTATATAAAGTGATAATTTACAGTTGATTACATAGGTGTGTATCATGATGCCCAACACCCAAAAGATGCCATTTTCTGCCTGTTTGTAGAGGGAAACCCTTAATCAACATTTTTTATTAGGACTAAGTACCTGATTTTCAGGAGTGGGGTTTATGTGTTAGGAAATTAATTTTTTCTTTCATTTTCAGGGTGCAAAAAAATACTATCTTCAGCCGCCTTCAGGTGTTGAAATAAAAGCGTAAATAGCTTTCATTCAACCAAATGAAAGGAATTTTGTTATTAACAAGTAGAGCCACGGCTGAAGCTTGGGGAAGAACTAAAAAAAGGAGTTTAAATATGGCATTTAAGAAAGATGATATCATCATCATTGAACCGAAAGAAATGTTTGTGGGCAAAAAAGACGCCCCTGTCACATTAATGGAATTTGGCGAGTACGAAAGTGAGGATTGCGCCAAAGCAAACGAGATCGTTAAGCAATTGCTGGAAGAATATGAAGGCAAGATCAGGTTTAACTTCCGTCATTTCCCTTTAACAATGATACACCAGCGCAGCCTTAAGGCTAGTGAATCCGCTGTAGCTGCAGGCCAGGAAGGTAAGTTCTGGGAAATGCACAACGTATTGTTCAGCAATCGCCGCAACCTGGGTACAACCAGCCTGAAACTGCATTCTAAAGAAGCAGGAGTCAATAACAAGAAATTCCTGGATGACCTGGTAAACGGTGTTTATGGCTGGCAGGTGCAGGACGATTTAAAGGAAGGAATTAACCGGGGTGTAAAAGAGTTACCGGCTTTCTTTATTAATGATGAGCCTTTTACAGGGAAACCAACTTTTGCAAACCTTAGTGCTGCAATAGAATCTGCGTTGAAAAAAGTAAAGAAAAAAGCTCCGGCAAAACAAAGAGCTTAATAGGAATAGCCCAAAACATTGAATCCTGTCTTTTTTGAGACAGGATTTTTTATTTAGCAGAACCAAATATAATTTACCTCCTTCCTCTTCCCGCAGCAGGTCTTCTTGTTCTTGGCTGGTAGGCCGGTGAAGGTCCTAATTCATCAGGTACTTTTGCTTTGGGGACCGGTTTGCCTAATAGTTGTTCTATCGAAGCAAATTTATTTTGTTCCCTCGGGCTGATAAAAGTATAAGCAGTTCCATCTGTTTCAGCACGGGCTGTACGGCCAATACGATGTACATAATCTTCTCCATCATGGGGAACATCATAATTAATAACGAGGTCGATATGGTCGACATCAATACCACGGCTGAGTATATCCGTCGCTACCAGGATGGGCAGCCGTTTGCTGATAAAACTGCGAAGTACTTCTTCCCGTTGGGCCTGTTCCAGGTCAGAATGAATTTCTTCGGCCGGTATACCGGCTCTTTTCAATTCACGTGTCAGCAGTTTTACCTGTTGTTTCTTGGAACAAAAGATAATGATAGATTTGAACTGCCGGCTTTTCAGTAACATTTTCACCAGCGGCATTTTCTGGTCTTCATTGATCACAAAAGCTTGCTGCACTATTTTTTCCGGTGGTTTTGAGATGGCAATATTGATCTCGGCCGGTTGTTGTAATATTTTTTGTGCCAGTGTTCTTATCCGCTGTGGCATGGTGGCAGAGAATAACAGCGTCTGTCTTTTTGCAGGGAGCTCGTTAATGATCCGCATAATATCATCATGGAATCCCATATCCAGCATACGGTCAGCTTCATCCAATACAAGGTATTTCAGGCCTTTGATCTTTACATATCCCATATTGATATGGGATATCATTTTACCTGGTGTGCATACCACGATATCAACTCCTTTTGACAGGGCCTGTTTTTCCTGCACGAATGAATTGCCATCACCACCGCCATAGACGGCAATCGAGCTGACAGAAGTAAAATAGGAAAGCCCTTCCAGGTGTTCACTGATCTGTACCGCCAGTTCCCTGGTTGGTACAATGATCATGGCACTGATATGATGATCATCGTGATGACTGGTAAGCAAATGATTTAATAAGGGAAGGAGAAAAGCAGCCGTTTTACCGGTGCCGGTTTGTGCCGATGCAATGATATCCCGGCCTTGCAATACAAGCGGAATAACTTGCTCCTGAACAGGGGTGGCGTCTTCGTAATTGCTGGCAGCAATGCCTTCCAGTAAGTTTTCGTGGAAATTAAATTCGGTGAATTTCAAGTGACAAATAGAGATTAGTTGGGTAGAATTGTTTTCGTAAAGATAGGGTTAAATCCATTTTCAGATAATAGCAAAAAAGGAGGGCCAAAGCCCCCCTTTTCAAACTTATTATACGATGGTGATTACCAGCGGTTGTTTGAGTTAGAATAAGAAGGCCTTGGCTTTCTTTCTTCTTTTGGCTTAGCTTCAGCAACTTTGATAGAACGGCCATCAACCATAGCGCCATCCAGTTCAGCAATTGCTTTTTTAGAAGCTTCGTCATCGGACATTTCAACAAAACCGAAACCTTTGCTGCGGTTAGTGAATTTGTCCATAATAACTTTAGCAGAAGTAACTTCTCCGTACTCTGCAAAATAAGACATCAGGTCTTCGTCTTGTACAGCGAAGCTCAGATTTGAAACGTAAATGTTCATCAATAAAAATTAAAGATCAAAAATGCTTGAGAAAAACGCAACGTAAAGAAGACTAACTATTAGCAGGATCCTTCGATTATACGCAGGATTGAGGGCTTAGCAGAAAAAATCGTTCACTTACAAACTTAACGTCGAACTCAAATTAACGATGCAAATATAAGGCTGTTAATTGACAATCTCTTTTTTATTTATTATTCCGCTTGTTAAATAATAAATAACAGCTGCCAAACTGCTAAGAAGTAGCAGTTTGATTCGTTTAAGTAAAATACTTGTTTGTCTTAATTAGAAGCGGGAGGCTCTGCATTAAACATATTATTATTGTTTTCTTCCCTCTTGCGAATACCGAAGTTGTAGCGAAGATTAATACCTACCCTCCGGGTATCTGACTGCCGTAAGCCACTGGCGTCTACTGAACCCTGTTTAAGGGTAAAATTATTTTTATTCGAAGCAAACATATCACTCAGGCTTAGGGTAACCACCAGTTTATCTTTCATGAACCTCCGGTTGATACTGGTATTCAGTGACCCGAAGGAACTGAGCTCATATAATTGTTGTTGCCCTTTTAATCGCATAAACCCATTTAGTGTTATCACCGATTTTTTATCAATTTTAAAGGTCTGGTACGTAAAGAAGGTCCAGGTTCCTTTTTTAAAGGAAAGCGGCTGGTTTTGGTATAACCCCTGGTAGAAATTATGGTTGTATTGAGTGCCGATCACAAAGAAATAGCGGCCACCCGGCGGCAAAGCACCCAGTGCCCGGAAATACCATTCCTTATTCTTGCCAAGATTATCATAGGTCCGGTAAGCCTGGCTCCGGCTGCTGTCGGCCTGGTAAATAACATTGG
>CALRSN020000262.1:0-4619 GCA_943370865.1 Bordetella parapertussis | reverse complement strand
TAACTTGTTTTCCTGTATGGCTGTAACTGCCCGTAACAGGTTTTGCTCCGGGTTCTTTTTGAGTTTGCCAAAGGCGGGTCTTATTTCGGCAAAGAGTTCGATCAGGAAATCCATCCCCTGCTGGCGGTCGCTGATGGAGAGCAGCTTATTCTCCGCAATGATCTTCTCAAAAAATCCGGGTTTGGGTTTCTTTAATCGTATCATGAAGGACGAATTTACTGCATGTGGCCGGTAAAGCCGGATTAAAAAGAGGTTATGAAAACGAACAAGCTGCTACCCTGCTATTATCATGCCGTTACGTTATTCAATAAATTCTCCGCTGATCATTACCTTATCGATCAAATTAGAACCGAAGGCGTACGGTAAATAGGCCAGCGAAGAAGAAGGTTTACTGAAAATAAGATTCGCTTTTTTCCCGGTCATGATGCTGCCCAGTTCTTTTTCCAGTTCCATGGCATAAGCCCCGTTGATAGTGGCGGCATTGATGGCTTCTTCCGGCAGGATTTTCATTTGTATGCAGCTCATGGCCACGACTAAATTCATATTACCTGAAGGTGATGAACCGGGATTATAATCGGAAGCCAATGCAACAGCACAACCCGCATCTATTAATTTCCGGGCCGGTTGAAATGGCATGCGGAGAAAGAAAGCAGCGGTAGGTAACAATGTGCCAATGGTGCTGGAATGTGCCAAAATGCCAATAGCATCTTCATCCATAGTTTCTAAATGATCCACGGAAACAGCACCCAGCTTCACTCCTGTTTGTGTGCCACCTGAAAGATTGAGTTGATTGGCATGGATCTTTGGTTTCAATCCATAACGCATACCCGCTTTACAAATGGTTTCCGTTTCTTCGGGGGAGAAGAAACCGGTCTCGCAAAACACATCAATATAATCGGCTAATTTTTCCGCTGCGATCTGTGGCAGCATTTCGTTGATGATAAGGTCAAGATAGCCTTGGTGGTTTTCTTTGTACTCCAACGGGTAAGTATGTGCCCCTAGAAAAGTAGCTTTGATGGACAACCTTGATCGTTCTTTAAGTTTTTTGATCACCCGCAGCATCTTCAGCTCCCCTTCCACGGTTAACCCATAACCGCTTTTTATTTCAATAGCCCCGGTACCCAGTTTACTTACCTCTTCTAATCGTTTCCAGGCCAGGTTAAATATTTCATCTTCGCTGGCTGCCTGTATCTTTTTTGCCGAATTGAGGATGCCACCGCCTTTGGCTGCGATCTCAGCATAACTCAATCCTTTGATCTTATCAATGAACTCTTCTTCACGGCTGGCTGCAAATACAATATGAGTATGCGAATCGCACCAGGCGGGAAGAATGAACTGACCGGCAGCATTGATCGTATTTCCGATTTTTAATTTTCGATTTTCAATTTCAGCCATGGTACCATAGTCGGCAATGATGCCATCTTCGATAAGCAGGAATGCATTATTGATAACAGGCAACTTAGCCAGTGCTTCGCCTCTCAGCAATTCATTTTCGGTTCTTGTGTTGACCAGTTGTTTGATATTCGTTACCAGTGTGGCAGCCATATACTGCTAATATAGATGGAAAAAAGAAATCGCTACTGTTTTTGCAAAAGAAAAGCGTCCCGGAAACCGGGACGCTGGTATAATGAGTTCATTGGATGAATTAATATGGAAGGATGATCGTACGGGTGGCACCACCATTACCTGTCCAAACGATCTTCATGTAATAAGTGCCTGCACCGGGACAAGTGGTTGGTGCACCTGTTGCATCCAGCCCGAATGTAGCAGATGAAGTGAAAGCAGGTGTGGTATGTGTTACTTTACCACTGGTGAGACGGAAACTGCAATCCTGGCGAACGATCAGCGGCTCCGTGGTAGAAGTAGTGAAAGAACGGCCGAAACGGTTGGTTCCCCACTCAGCAATATTGGTAAGATTGCCTTCAGTATGTGTGCCACTTGAAGTGATCACCACACCATTGTTATAAGTGAACACTCTTTGCTTGGCGATCTGCCAGCTGCGTTGTGTACCATTATCAAAAGTCACACTCATATTGCTGCTGGTAATGCGGTGTGTAATACTGTTCAGGTTAGGAAGGTTGATCAGCAGACCACCGGTTACATTCGTATAGGTTTTAGTACCATTAAAAGTTACACTCCTGTTATCTCTTACCCTTGTGATCTTCAGGTTCTGGAACGTAACAGAAATAGCGGCACCGGGATTTACCCAACGAACACCCTGTGGCATGGAGAGGATCACCACACCTGTACGGGTACGGTTGCCGAGGCAGTTGCTGCCGTTATAAGTGATAGTGATCGTCCTGGGGTTACTGAATGTATCCACGGCAATAGTTGCATCGCAGATCAGGTTTTGTACATCACCAGGGCGGGCGGTGAAACCGGCTGTGCTTTCCAGCATAGCATCGGCATCATTGGCTACGGCATCTATTTCTGCAGAAACAGTGGACTGGTCATCAGAATGGGTGGATGCTTCGGTGGCATAATCATCATTTGCTGAACTATCCTTTTGACAGGAGGTAACAAAAACAGCTAATGAAAAGGTGATGATACTTGCAAAGAGAAGTCTGGCTTTCATAAAGTGAGGGTTTATTATTTAATTTTTTTAAGGACTGTATACAGACCTGTTTGGACACAGGTGGTTTAACGAAGCCCCGTTTTTTACTGAAAAATCTTTGTTAGAGACGTGGCAACACTGAATAACGTTGGGTGGCCCGGTTTAGTACCGGCAGCAGGACGGAAATGCCCGAAGAAAGATTACGATACCGGTATCAATTGATATAGCTTTAATCCGGAATTCTGATACAGCCTGGTATTGTTTTTCTTCAGGATATTTGCATCTCTTTTTACAAAATTGGAACTATGAGGATCGCTATCAATGGAATGGGCCGTATCGGCCGGTTATTATTCAGGAGGTTATTGCATCACCCTGGTGTGGAATTAGTGGCTGTAAATGATATCATGCCGGTGGAGAACCTGGCTTATTTGGTAAAATATGATTCCGTCTATGGCACTTTCCCCGAGCCTGTTAGTATGGAGGGAGATATTATTATAGCGGCCGGTCAATCCATCAAAGCCTTCCGGGCCGATCATCCTTCTCAACTTCCCTGGAAAGAACTGGGTGTGGATGTGGTGCTGGAATGTTCCGGTAGTTTTTCCAATCATGCTGCTGCTTCAGAGCATTTAAAAGCCGGGGCTAAAAAGGTGTTGTTGTCCACCACAGGTTCAGCCGATATTCCCTTACTGATCTATGGATTTAATCATAGTGCAGTAACAGCCGGTACACATATTATATCCCCGGGTGGTTGTATGACGAATTGTTCCGTGCATGTTTTATATATCCTGAATGCGATCGGTATCCAATCGGCACAGTTAAATATTTTACATTCTTATACATCAAGACAGGAACTGGTGGATGCGCCGCATAAACAATTCCGCCGGGGCCGTGCTGCTGCCGAATCCATAATACCGGTTGAGATCGACCTGCACCAGTCCTTAGAAAAACTGATGCCGGGTATGCAGAACAGGATCGCCGCTGTATCCACAAGAATACCGGTGGCCAATGGAGCGATGGCTGATTTCACGGTACAGCTGAATGAAGCTGTATCCGTACATCAGATCAATACACTTTTCAAAAAAGCAGCGCAAGGAGAATATAAAGGCATACTGGATTATACCGAAGAGCCACTGGTATCATTAGATATCAAAGGCAATACGCATTCCTGTTTGATTGATGGAACACTGACTTCCGTTGTAGGCCAGCAGGTAAAACTTATTGCCTGGTTTGACAATGAATATGGGTTTACCAGCCGTATGATAGATTGGCTCAACTACTGGAAAAAAATATTGTAAGTTATGGTTTTTCGATCCAGAGTACAGAGTTGCTTGTACTGTGTTCATTATCCTCCCAGAGTTTATTGCCGGGATCGATGATCCATTTCCCATCCACGATAAATTTATAGAGGTGTTTACCGGGATCAAGATGCACGGTGAAAACCCATTCATCTCCTTCTTTTTTCATGGCCAGTGAATTAGGGCTCCAGTCATTAAAATCACCCGCCAGGAAAATGGATTTCGCATTGGCAAAGCCTTTTAACCGGAAGGTATAATTGGGATCAATGATGAAATAAGAACTTTCCTTTTTGCCGGGATTAGTATACTGCCCCACTGTATCCGTTACCCATTTACCATTCACTTTATATTTGTATTCATAATTGCCCGCCCCCAGTGTATAATACAATTCCCATCCCGCAGCCGTTTTCTTCATATACAGTTCATCATCCCGCCACTTGTTGAAAGAACCAGCCAGTATCACTTGTTTGGCTTCCGGGAAACCAGGCAGGAAGAATAAGTGCATCTTACCCATCCTGATCACGGAATTAAAATCATTGAATTCGTTGGGGTATTTATCATTGTTCAGTGGGTCAGTAATCCATTTACCATCTACCACGAATTTGTAAGTATGTGTACCATCAGCAAGGTAAAGAGGGAACTCCCAACCGGTGGCTGTTTTGCTGAAGGTCAGTTCTCCTTCCTGCCAGTCATTAAAACTGCCGGATACAAATACTTTTTTGGCATTGGTATAGCCGTTCAACCGAAAAACATAGTTGTTATAATAGAAT
>CALRSN020000261.1:0-4638 GCA_943370865.1 Bordetella parapertussis | reverse complement strand
ATTCTGGTAGGCATCATGATAGAAAGACATTACATCCATACCATCCTGGAAACGGGTATAATAACCACCCACCCTGATCTTGAACTTGGGTGCGTTCATGATATAACCACCTTCCACCGTTTGTATGGTTTCACTTTCAACCGTGCCCTGTTGTGCATTGCGGGTTCTTGGAGAAACATACACATTTTCAAAGTAGGGTGATCTTGTGAGGTAAGAGCCATTTACAAAAACATAGTTACGGCCATCGATCTTATAGGTTACCCCGGCTTTAGCTGCATAGTTATGAAATTCGTTGGTTGTTCCTTTTCCATAAGAATCATTGGGAAACAAACCATTCCTTACATTTCCATCCCGGTGAAAAGAAGTGAAGGTGTACTGACCAGCCAGGAAGAAATCAACCTTCGTGAATTTGAAAACACCCTGTGCCCAGCCCGAAGCACGGCTGATATTGATATTGTAATCATACCCGAATTTATCGCCCTGGTATAAGATACGGTTAGGGTTGTCCAGGTCAAACTGTATCGCATTATTGTCGGTAGGATAATCTCTTTCTGCAAACTGGTTCACATTCACATAAAACTCTCCGCCCAGCAGATCATTCACTTCTTTATAATAATGATTGTTCTGCATCTGGTAAGAAGCTCCACCGGTAAATTCAATATGATCACCAAATTTGGTATTGATCACAGAATTCAGATTGAGCCGCTGAGTATTGATGATCCTTTCTTCAATAATATAACGGGAACGTCTACCACTGACGGTGTTACCGGGAATCCCATTTGCATTATTAATGCTGGCAAAACTTGCCCTGTTCACATTGTACAGGTTATGCCAGTTGATCTGGCGGTACGTAATATCATTCTTCATCAGGTCGTACAACTGCAACCCTTGCGCCGCATCGGGTGTGCTGGCCCAGGTGGAGGTATAGCTGGGTAAATAACGGTAATAATCTGGCCGCGGATCAGCCGCATTATACCAGTCCAGCGCCGTTACACTCCTGTCGCCAAATGAATAGCCAGCAGCAGTAGTGATGGTTGTATTATTATTCAAGCGAAAATCATGAGAAAGGATAAATACCGGCTGGTGTGTTTTACCAACACTGGCATTTCTTTTCTTTCCATTCTGGTAGCCCCAGTTAGGATTATAATAATTTGTACCTGCCAGGTCAATCATCTCCTGTACAGAAGCACCCTGCCTGCCGTTTTCTGTTGGCGCACCAAAGGCAGTGAAAGAAAGCAGGTGGTTTTGACCGATACGTTTATCTACTGCAGCAAAATAACCCCAGCCATTATAATAAGTGCCGGGCACATAGCCTTCATCGGCCCAGCGACGGCTGCCGCTTAAGGTGAAAGCCCATCCTTTTTTGCTGACACCTGTTGAATGGGTCAGCATGATCCGGTTATTATAATTACGATTGGAAGCAGCATAGCTGATACTGGTCTGTGCCCGTTGACGGCTGGCACGGGAATCGATATTAGTGTTGCCTCCAATATCACCAAACGCAAACGTATTATTACGAAGACCCCATACATTATCACGGTTGCGCATCACATCATTCAATCCGCCCCACAGGCCAAAGGGTGTAAACCCGTTGTCCAGGTTATCCATCGGGATACCGTTCATGTACGTACTAAAATGATCATTGTCATACCCGCGGATACGAAAACGAACAGCACTGAAGTTGAACGAAGCGGCAGAATAAAAAGGATCTCTTCCAGCTGTTAATAAGGAAGAAATATTTTGGTTTCCGCCATCTCCCAAATCGTTGTCATCGAGGGAAACGGTCGGGATATTATCCAGTACCCCGTCTTTCAGCTCGTCATTAATAAGAGTATCTTTTTTTAAGGTAGAGTCAACCTGTGCCATGGCCACCGATCCGGCGAAAAGGAACAGCAGCAGCAGTCTTGATTTTAGCATGCAAATAGTTTTTTCGAGTTCGCAAAATTAACAAGTGTAAGTTGTAAGGGAATAAAAAGTTTGACACATAATATTTTATTAACCACAGGCATCTTTTTATCATCATTTCGCTTCTATTGTTTCAGTATGTTTGCGTCCCTGATTTTAATCATAGGTTATGAAGAAAATTATCTACCTGTTTTTTTTGCTGGTTTCCTGCCTGTCTGCTACGGCGCAAAAAAAAGATTATAAAACTGCTGTCATCTGCTTTTATAACCTTGAAAATTTATATGACACGGTAGACAACCCGATCACTAATGATGAGGAGTTTTTGCCCATCGGTGTCCGGAATTATAATACCCCGGTCTACCTGGACAAGTTAAATAAGCTGGCCACTGTTATTTCGCAGATCGGGAGAGAAGTCAATGCCGACGGGCCAGCCATACTGGGTGTCGCAGAAGTAGAAAATGATACGGTATTAAAAGACCTGGTCCATCATAAACTGCTGGAGAAAAGAAATTACAAGATCGTTCATTATGATTCCCGGGATATCCGGGGGGTGGATGTCGGCCTTTTATATAATCCTAAATATTTTACGGTTGACGCCAGTGATAAATTATTTGTTCAGTTACCCGGCGGATCAAAAGACGCTTATTTCACCAGGGATATTTTATGGGTAAAAGGAAAACTGGATGGCGAAACAGTTCATATTTATGTCAATCACTGGCCCAGTCGCAGTGGCGGTGAACAGCGTAGTGCTCCTGCCCGGCAAGCTGCTGCCGCCGTTTGTAAACATCATATTGATTCGATCGCCAAACTGGAACCGAATGCAAGAATTATCATCATGGGTGACCTGAATGATGATCCTATCAATGCCAGCGTCGCGGATGTGCTGGGTGCAAAAGGCAAACAAAAAGACGTTCGTCCCGGAGGTTTATTTAATCCCTGGACTGAGTTATACAGAAAAGGAATAGGGACCCTGGCTTACCAGGACGCCTGGGGACTTTTTGACCAGATCATCATTTCTCAACCCTTCCTGGATAAAGAACAAACCGGTTTCTTTTTTTACCAGCAGCATATCTTCCAGCGGGAGTTTATGGTGGAAAACAAGGGTCGCTACAAAGGATACCCAATGCGGACCTGGGACGGAAACAGCTATCGCGGAGGCTATAGTGACCACTTCCCTACTTACCTGGTCTTTTTGAAAACGGTGAAGCCAGGATTAAAAGGGTTTTAAGAAGCTTTGTAAAACAAAGAGTTAGGCTTAGCAATACCTCCCATAGAGCTTGTTGAACGGTTACCCTTTTTACCAGCATAAAAAACCTTCTGACCAGCTCCCTTTTCTGGCCGTCAATCCCTATCTTTGCCGCCCCAAATCTGTGTTCGCAGATTCTTTCTCTGCTCTTTGCAGGGGATGTCCAGTGGGATAAACCGAATTATTTAAACACAAAAAAGGTAAAATGAACAATTACGAATTGATGGTGATTTTTACCCCTGTTCTCAGTGATGAAGAATTCAAAGCTGAGCAAAAGAAGTATGCTTCTATGGTTACTGCTAATGGTGGCAGTGTAGTAGCAGAAAATGCATGGGGATTGAAATCACTGGCGTACCCGATCCAGAAGAAAACCACAGGCTTGTACTGGGTACTGGAATACAGTGCGTCATCCGACTTCAATGAGAAGCTGAAGATCCAGCTTCTGCGTGACGAAGCTGTGCTCCGTCATTTATGCACTAAACTCGATAAATACGCCGTCGAGTATAATGCGAAAAAGAGAAGTGGCGCTAAAACAGGAACCGAAAAAGTAGTGGAGGCTTAATACCATGGCAAAGAACGAAATCAAATACCTGACCGCCATTAAAAGCGACAAACGAGTTAAGAAATTCTGCCGCTTTAAAAAATATGGCATCCGCTACATCGATTATAAAGATGTGGAGTTCCTGAAAAAATTCCTGAACGAGCAGGGTAAATTATTACCACGCCGCCTAAGCGGAAACAGCCTGAAATTTCAGCGCAAAGTTTCTGATGCGGTAAAAAAAGCCCGTCAGATGGCCTTATTGCCTTACGTAACAGATCTTTTAAAATAACCTCACCCTAACTCCTGGTATAAACAGGAAGACAGTAACGGTAAAACGAAACTGGGTTGGTGAACAAAAAGAAAACAATGGAAGTAATCTTAATTAAAGATGTAGATAATCTCGGCGGTGTGAACGAGGTGGTAAAAGTAAAGAACGGTTATGCCCGTAATTTTTTATTACCCGGTAAACTGGCTGTTGAGAATAGTCCCAGCAATAAAAAACAACTGGAAGAAAGGCTGAAGCAGGTGAAGAAGAAAGAAGACAAGATGCTGGCTGAGATCAACAGTGTTATTGCGAAACTGAAAGAAGGCCCGCTGAAACTGGGTGCCAAAACAGGTACAAGTGGTAAGATCTTCGGTAGTGTAACCTCCTTACAACTGAGCCGTGCTATCCGTGAGCAAAGAGGATACGATATTGATCGCCGCAAGATCAGTATTGTGGATGAAGTGAAAGAATTGGGTACCTACAAAGCCACTATCGATTTCGGTAATGGTCATTCTACAGAAGTTGAATTTGAAGTGGTAGCTGAATAAGCTTTCCCTGGAGATACTGAAGCCCCTCATTTTGAGGGGCTTTTTCATTCTAGGCATTAAAAATCAAGCAGTTGGCTATCAGAGAAGGGTCATGCTGAATAATTTGGTAATATCTCAAAAAAAAATCCGTTAT
>CALRSN020000260.1:0-4638 GCA_943370865.1 Bordetella parapertussis | reverse complement strand
CAATGATAGCAGCCTGTTGACTGATTGTACGAGGGAGAAGAAAGAAGCCATACAATACGGCGTGGGCTGTTTGCAAAAATTTGGTGTCACTACATTTAACCATGGCGGTAACAATGTTTTGTATGCAGCGGGAAAAAATAGCGAAGGGGAATCATTTAGTAAATGGGATGGGTTACCGGAACTAGATATAATCAATAAAATTTTTTTTAGCAGTACGGATCATATGGGCGATTATTTTCAATATGCGTATCATACTGAATTAAGCAGGATTGAAGAACCGGTGGTTTATGTTGCCAATTATAAAGCGGTAAAGGATAATAATCTTGTAAATGAACTTCGGGGAAAGAAAGTGTGGGCAGCAGGTACTAAAACCTGGTATGAGCTGGCTAAAAAAGGTATCTGGGTGGAAGGTTCGGCGGATGCATTCGGGCTGGAAACACTGGTCACGGTTTGGCAGATGCCGCTGATCAGTATTGAAAAAAGGGAAGTGGCCGTGATTACGAATGACCAGTCGAAGAATAACTGGCAACAAAAGGACTGGAATGTGTACAGCACTTATTCTTTACTGGAAAAGCAATCGACGGTAATAAGTGACCAAATCAAAGAAGCGGATATTATTTTCTGGACAAGTTTCAGGCAGTACCAACAGTATAAAGAATTACTAAAAAATAATGTGCAGCATGTTTGCCCGTATGGAGAAACAGCAGAACAATTCAACGCAGCGGGTTTGAGACCTGTTGTATTTCCAAACATTAAAGCTTTTCAGCAATGGAGACAAACTTCTGGCCAGTTACGCAGCGTCGCCTGAGAACAGGCACACATATCCGGGAGCTGACAGCATCAGTAAAGCTCAATCATAAGAGTTTTATCCAGCCGGTATTTGTTGATGAGTCCATCAGTACTGCAAGAAAAGTGAATGGGTTAAATGATGTGCAGGTAGAAACGGCTGACTCAATATTGCATAGTATTGAGAAGGATACCAGGAATGGGATTTCGAAATTCCTCCTATTCCCGGTGCCTGCCACTAAAAGAGATAAAGAGTTTGATTTTTCATTTGCAGCTAATGTGATCAGCAGGATAAAAGAAAATTTCGGTGACGAAGTATGGCTCGCAGCAGATGTTTGTTTATGCAGTTATACGACTCACGGGCATTGTGGTATTTTAAACCAGGATCATACGCAGCTGGTAAACAGTAAAACAGTGGAAGTATTGAGCCACTATGCTTCTTTATTGGCCAATGCCGGGGCAGATTGCATTGCACCCAGTGATATGATGGATGGCCGTATCGGTGCCATCAGAAATAAACTGGATGCCCTGGGATTTGAGCAGGTAAGTATCATGAGTTATGCAGCCAAGTTTAGTTCGCAGTTCTATGGCCCCTTCAGGGATGCCTGCCATTCTGCTCCGAGTACAATGGGATTGCAGAACAGGAAGACCTACCAGCTTTCACCATTTAATATTAATGATGCACTAGCTTCGGCAATAAGGGATGAAAAAGAAGGAGCGGATATATTAATGGTAAAGCCTGCCACACTATATACAGATGTAATCGCAAAACTGAAACAACAAACCTTAAAGCCGGTTGCCGCATACCATGTAAGTGGCGAATATGCAGCTATTGAAACGTTAGCAGAGAAGGGTTTACTGGACAGGGAAGCGGCGCATGTGGAAGTGTGGGCGGCGCTGCAGCGCAGCGGGGCAGATATCATCATATCCTATGCAGCACGAAATGCAAAAGAGTGGATCAATAATGCAATCATTTAAAAGATAACCGGACCAATGGAAAGTTATATGGATAAAACAGATACAGGTGCAAGTACTGATCACGGAATTAAAAACCAGTTGTATCCTGTTTTCCTGAAACTGGAGCAGTTGAATATTTTATTGGTGGGAGCCGGTAATGTGGGGTTGGAGAAATTGCATTCTCTTTTATCGAATTCTCCCCAGGCAAAGATCACGGTAGTGGCACCAATAGTAAAGCAGGAAGTAAGAGAGTTGATACAAAAACATCCCTCCTGTACAATTATGGAAAGACAATTCCAGGAAGAAGATCTTGAAAATAAGGATCTGGTTATTTTGGCAACTGATAACAAGGAGTTACACCAGTATATCACCAAACTCGCCAATGCGAATAAGATACTGATCAATGTCGCGGATACCCCTGAACTCTGTGATTTTTATTTGGGTAGTATTGTGCAGAAAGGCTCCCTGAAGATTGCTATCTCCACCAATGGGAAATCGCCGACAGCTGCCAAGCGTATCAAAGAAGTATTGAATGAATCTTTGCCGGCAGAACTCGATGAGCTGATCAATAACCTGCATAAGGTGCGGGGTAAGTTGAACGGTAATTTTGACTATAAAGTAAAAAAGCTGAATGCACTTACTAAAATTCTGGTAGATAAGGAGAGCACCCTGGGTGAGAGAAGATGGCGAAAGATTGCTACCTGGTCCTTGGTCATTTTTGCTTCTATGCTTGTCGGGCATTTCATTTTATCATATTTGCCTTTCCGGCAGATTGCGGATGATACGGTGGCATGGTATGGTACGCTGGATAAAAATTTTCACTGGATGGTACTCGCTGGGTTCCTCGCACAAATGGTGGACGGGGCAACCAGTATGGGCTATGGCGTTACGAGTTCTGTTGTTTTACAAACAGCACAAGTAAGCCCGGCTGCAATCAGTGCCGGCATTCACACAGCGGAGATGTTCACTACTGCCGCATCAGGGTATAGTCATTACAAGTTCAAAAATGTAAATAAGAAATTATTTAAGGCGCTTGTAATTCCAGGTGTTCTTGGTGCTGTATTGGGGGCGTTATTGTTGGTTTGGTTTGATGACACACATATTAAATACCTGCGCCCTGCTATGGCCATTTATACTTTACTGCTTGGCTTAAAGATATTCAGCAATGCTTTTCGTAATACCGGGAAAAGTAAATTCAAACGCTATGGCTGGCTGGCAGGTGCAGGTGGTTTCCTGGATTCATTCGGCGGAGGGGGATGGGGTCCCATTGTTACTTCCACGCTGATAACAAAGGGCAGGACACCAAGGTATGTGATAGGTTCCGTAAGCCTGACCGAGTTTTTTGTTACCCTGGCCAGTGCGTTTACCTTTTTTACACTCATAGGCGTACAAGGCTGGCAAATTATCCTGGCGTTGGTACTGGGTGGAGTAATAGCAGCACCTATAGCCGCCAGATTAGCAGGAAAATTACCCAAAAAGGCATCCTTCATTTTACTGGGAACAGTGGTGGTGATATGGAGCATCAGAATTTTGTTCAAGGCATTTTAGGAGGCGGAAAATTTAAAGTCTATAAATTTGGTAGAGTAATAAACCGTACCTATGTTTGCATTTCATCAGTTGCTGATGAGCAGAATAGGCTATTTTCTGCGATTGCCTTTGCCAGCCAGTAAATAATATTTTTTTGTCTTAATAGTCTATTAAATTTATAGACTATATAAAATATCTGTCAATCAAAACCGAATACATGAAACGTAGTTTTTTACTTGCAGTCCTTTTGTTACCTGTGCTGGTATTTGCCCAGCTTACCGGTCGTGTGGTAAATGATAATAATGAAGGAGTGCCGTATGCGAATGTGGCCATTAAGAATTCCTCATCAGTGGCCACTACCGATTCAGCAGGCCGTTTTTCTTTGGAGACTATTCAGAAGTTTCCTTTTACACTGATTATTTCTTCAGCAGGCTATACTTCCCAGGAATTCACGGTCAGGAATGCCGGCATCAATAATGTGATTATACAATTGCAATTGCTTTTCCAGCGGGATACCGTGATCATTACTTCCAGGCGCCGCCGGGAAATACTGCAGGATGTTCCTATCCCCATCACCGTAATAAGTGCCGGGCAGGTAGAAGATGCCGGTGCATTCAATGTTAACCGGGTGAAAGAATTTGTACCCTCCGTTCAGCTCTATACATCCAATCCCCGTAACACGGGTATTAATATCAGGGGACTGGGATCACCATTTGGTCTTACCAATGATGGCCTCGATCCGGGAGTAGGTTTTTATGTGGATGGTGTTTACTATGCCCGTCCCGCTGCTGCCACCTTTGATTTTATAGATGTAGAACGTATTGAAGTGCTGCGGGGACCGCAGGGAACATTATTTGGTAAGAACACCACTTCAGGTGCACTGAATATAACTACCCGGAAACCTGTGTTTAAACCAGGTGGTAATTTTGAAGTAAGCTATGGTAACTATGGTTATGTGCAGGCCAAGGCTTCTGTAAACGGGCCGCTGAGTAAAAAATTTGCAGCCCGCCTTTCTTTCTCCGGCACACAACGGGATGGTGTGATTGAGAATGTGAGCACAGGCAAGTTTACCAATGATATTAATAATCTTGGTTTCCGTGGCCAGTTGTTGTTTAAGCCATCCGATAATACTTCTGTTACATTGTCGGCAGATGCTTCCCGTCAACGGCCCGATGGCTATGCACAGGTTGTAGCCGGTGTTGTACAAACAAAACGGGCGGCCTACCGCCAGTTCAATGCAATCATTGCCGATCTTGGTTACAGCTTACCCAGCCAGAATGCTTTTGACAGGAAGATTGATCATGATACTCCCTGGAGATCGGGCAATGACCTGGGTGGTGTATCGGTGAATGCAGATACTAAAATAGG
>CALRSN020000259.1:0-4652 GCA_943370865.1 Bordetella parapertussis | reverse complement strand
AAGGCTCTTCCGTTGCTCCTCCGCGGGCTTTCCTTCATGCAGAGCATTCAGGTCATGAATGGTCAGTAATACTTTGGTAGCCGGGTTTCTTTTTTTATCAGGAATCACCCTGCCGGACTGAAAAGGGGCATGCCATATATCACAGCTTTTTACAGGCGACCGGAAAAAATTCCAGATACTTTTTTTCTCTACAATACAGTTGCCCGAAGGTCCGAATGAATTGACCTCAGCCGGGGGCACATAAAAGGAGATAGTGGCTGTTCTGTCTTTTGCCAGCAGCTTCTGTGTATAATATCCCAGGTTGAGGCAATAATGATATAACCCTGAATTGGGATGTTTCATCAGGTCGCAGTCGAGTATGATCCTTTTCATTAAACTGAAAGCTTACAGGTAAAATTCTTAGTGGAAGGAGATTGCAGCTTTGTAACCGAAAGATTGATGATTAATAAAATTAAAAAACTAACAGGGACAAAAAAAATCTACTTCATCGGCCATGTTCTGATTAATTCAGTTTTCAGGAGATTCGTACATAAATTCTCACCAAGCCCCGGATTTTTCATTCCACCTGAATAATACTGGTTACATTCGGCCATTCTGTATTTACCTATGGTTTGGCAGCCCAGGTCATACTATATGGCAACTTCAATTACCAGGAACGGGAATGGTTTTTGAAGACTATTGTAAACATCCAAAACCCGGAAACAATGAAAAAGATCATTTTTGATTGTGAAAGAATGAAATACCCGGATACGGGGCTGTATCACTATTGCCGGAACCTGGGTAAATACCTGGAAAAGAATATTACCCTGCAAAAGGAACAGTTGTTTTTTTATACCCCGCCGGGTGAACAAGACTGGTCGTATAGTTCTGCCAATCATATTACGCAAAATCCGTTGCATAAATTCATACTTCCCCCCTTCAGCTCGTTTGATATCTGGCATGCCACTTACCAGAATACGCATTATATGCCGATGCTGAATAAAAAGATCAGGGTGGTACTTTCTGTTCACGACCTCAATTTTTTATACGACGAAAAAAAGTCCGAAACTAAGAAACAAAAATACCTGCGTTACCTGCAGGGCCTGATCAACCGGGCAGACGCTATTGTGTGTATTTCTGAATTCAGCAAGAAAGATGTGCTGCAACATTGCGATATCAAAAACAAACCCCTGTATGTGATCCACAACGGGTCCAACCTGTTACTTTCCCCGGAGCTGACCGCAAAATCCTACAAACCCAAAAAGCCTTTTCTTTTCTCTATTGGTGTAATGAACAGGAAAAAGAATTTCCATGTGCTGCTGCCCTTATTAAAAAACAATACGATGGAGCTACTGATAGCTGGAAAGAATGACGATACCAACTACCGGTACTTCATTGAAGAAAGATCACGGGAATTGGGAGTTGAACGTAATGTACGGTTACTGGGAAGTATCACAGAAACAGAAAAATCATGGTATTTCAATAATTGCAGGGCTTTTGCTTTCCCTTCCATTTCAGAAGGCTTCGGGTTGCCTGTGCTGGAAGCTATGAGCTGTGGCAAACCATTGTTCTTATCCGACAGAACTGCTTTACCAGAAATTGGCGGGGACGCCGCTTTTTATTTCCGTGATTTTAATGCAGATCATATGCAGCAGGTATTCAATAATGGGATGAAAAAATACACCACCAACGGCCTTAGCGAAATGATCAAAGAAAGAGGCCATAGTTTTTGCTGGCATAAATCGGCTTCCGAATACCTGGACGTGTACCGGTCACTTTATTAAAATATCTTTGATACCAATTAAGAATGAAAGTATACCGACGTCTCCTCGCTTATGCCCGGCCCTACCGGTGGTTTGTGATCCCTTTTGCTTTTTTCACTTTACTGGCGGTGTTGTTCAGCATATTCCAGTTTGCACTGATCATTCCTTTATTGAATGTACTATTTGACTCTGGTGCTGGTACTGAAACACTGAAAGCCCCGGCTTTTTCTGTTTCAGGCGGGTTCATAAAAGATATTTTCTATTACCAGGTTTACCGGCTTAAAGCCATCAACCCTGCTTATGCATTGTATTTTATCACTGCCGTAATTGTTTGTGCCGTCTTGCTGGCCAACCTGTTCCGGTACCTGGCGCAACGTACACTCATCAAGGCCAGGACCCTGCTGGTGAAAAGGATCCGGGAAGCTTTGTTTGAAAAGGTCAATCACCTGCACATGGGTTTTTTTACCAAAGAGCATAAAGGCGACCTGATCTCAAGAATGAACTCTGATGTGTTCGAGATCGAAGGAGTGGCTGCCAGTTCCCTGGAAGTACTGATCAAAGAACCTTCGATGATCATTGGTTTTTTTATTGCTTTATTCGCTATCTCCACGCAGCTCACTTTGTTTACGCTGATCATTATACCCATTTCTGCTTTAGGGATCGCCGCTGTGCAGCGGAAATTAAAGAAAGATGCCAAAGATGCCCAAGCTTCTATTGGTCGTTTACTGACAATCATGGATGAAACGCTAACCGGTATGCGGATCATCCGCGCCTTCAATGCAACCGGCTTTACATTAAAAAAATTCAGTCGGGAAAATGATTTCTACCGCAATGCCAGCCTGCAGGGATTTAAAAGAAGAGAAATGGCCCCGGCTTTTTCAGAAGCAGCGGGTGTGATCGTGGTGGCAGGTATATTATTATATGGAGGAAGCCTGATCTTACAAAATGGTCAAAGCGCAGCTGGTATCCAGGCCAGTGAGTTCATTGCCTTTATTGCCATTTTCTCTCAAGTATTACGGCCGGCCAAAGCAATGGTTGTGGCGGGTGCTAATATTCAACGGGGTCGTGGTGCCGGGGAAAGAATACTGGAACTGATCGATAAACCTATCGAAGTAAATGATAAAGCAACGGCTGTTGAACTGAAAGCTTTTCGTGAAGCGGTAGAATTCTGTAATGTTGACTTTGGCTATTCAGAAACACCGGTTTTAAAAAATATTAGCTTCAGTATCCCCAAAGGAAAAACGATTGCATTGATCGGCTCATCAGGCGTGGGGAAATCAACCATCGCTGACCTGATCCCCCGTTTTTATGATGTAACAGGTGGTGCTGTTTTACTGGATGGAATAGATGTTAGAGACTATAAAATGGAATCACTCCGCAGTGTAATGAGCTTTGTAACGCAGGAAACATTTCTTTTTAATGATACTATCTTCAATAATATTGCCCTGGGCCGCCCGGCTGCTACCGAAGAAGAAGTAATAGCAGCTGCCACTATAGCAAACGCCCATGATTTCATTATGCAAACAGAAGAAGGGTACCAGACCATCACGGGTGACCGTGGCATCCGTTTATCAGGCGGGCAACGTCAACGGCTTTGTATTGCAAGGGCTGTCTTAAAAAATCCTTCGATTCTTATTTTAGATGAAGCCACTTCTGCTCTTGATACGGAATCAGAAAGAATTGTGCAGGATGCCCTCAGCAAGCTCATGAAAGGACGAACTACGCTTGTGATTGCCCACCGCCTCAGTACCATCCGGGAGGCAGATGAGATCATTGTATTGCACAATGGCGAGATCATTGAGAGAGGACATCATAATGATCTGATTGAAATCGAAGAAGGGGTGTACAAGAAACTTACGCAGCTGCAACAAATAGCTTAGCCTTTCCTTTTCATCCCCTGCTTTTCCCCTTTCGTCCTGTTTTTCAATAGGTTTTGCGCCAAACAATATTATCTTTTAAAAAAAATTGATCCTTTTGTCCGGAATGAAGAACCCCGTTCGTCATAGCTGCGAACAATCATTTAATTATTTAAAAAAAGTTTTATGGAAAAGTTTATGCTCATCTTTCATGGGGGACAATTAGATCATTTAAGTCCGGAACAAATGCAGGCCCAGCTCGGAAAATGGATGGCCTGGGTGGAACAACTGAGTAAGGCGGGGAAGTACGTATCAGGAGAACCACTGATACCCGGTGGCAAACTGGTAAGCGGACCTGGCGGTAAAACAGTAACTGACGGCCCTTACACAGAAGGAAAAGAAGTCGTGGGAGGTTATTTTGTGATCAATGCAAAGGATATGGACGAGGCGGTGACCATCGCCAAAGATTGCCCTGATTATGAATTTGGTTGTAGTACACAGGTAAGGCAGGTGATGAAGATGGATATGTAACATGTCCGATCATCCGGCGCATATCAACCAATTAGTCGATCATCTTTTCCGGCACGAATCGGGAAAGATGATCGCTGTTTTATCAAGGTTGCTGGGATTGCAGCGGCTTGATGTGGCGCAGGATATTGTGCAGGATACTTTATTACAGGCTATGAATGCCTGGGGGTTTAATTCCATTCCCGATAAACCAGTTGCCTGGCTACACCGGGTGGCCCGGAACAAAGCCATAGATTTCCTGCGAAGAGAAAAAAAGTTCCAGGAGATAAGTCCCCAATATGCGTACCTGCTGGAATCGGAATGGACGTTAGCCAATACGGTGCAACAATTTTTTTTTGAAAAAGAGATCCGGGACAGCCAACTGAGAATGATGTTTGCCTGTTGTCACCCTTCTATCCCGCCTGAATCACAAATTGCACTTACCCTAAAAACACTATGCGGCCTGAACACCAGCGAGATCGCCAAAGCATTTTTAACCAGTGATGATACGATCAGCAAAAGAATTTACAGGGCTAAAGAAAAAATA
>CALRSN020000258.1:0-4658 GCA_943370865.1 Bordetella parapertussis | reverse complement strand
AAAATTGGATATCGAGCTGGCCGCAATTGAAAAAGGTGGTTATGATCATTTCATGTTGAAAGAGATATTTGAACAACCTCAAACCGTATATGATTGCCTTAGGGGAAGATTAGATGCGGCTGCAGGAACGATCACCATGAGTGGTATTCAGCAATATGCAGAACAACTGGTGAGTGCCAACCGCATTATTATGGTAGCCTGTGGCACCAGCTGGCATGCAGGCCTGGTGGCAGAATATATTTTTGAAGAACTCTGCCGGGTGAATGTGGAAGTGGAATATGCTTCTGAATTCCGCTACCGCAACCCGGTTATCAATAAAGGGGATGTGATCATTGCTATTTCGCAAAGTGGCGAAACTGCAGATACGTTGGTAGCCATTGAAAATGCAAAATCTAAAGGTGCCATCATACTTGGTGTTGTGAATGTGGTGGGATCTTCCATTGCCCGTGCATCGCATGGTGGTGCGTATACCCATGCAGGTCCGGAGATCGGCGTGGCTTCCACCAAAGCTTTCACGGCACAATTAGCGGTATTGACCATGATGGCCCTGAAGATCGCTTATATCAAAGGATCTATTTCTAATGACAGGTATATGCACCTGCTGAGTGAACTGGAACAGATACCTGAGAAACTCGCCTGGACATTAAAGCACAGTGAACCGATCAAAGCATTGGCTGAGAAATATAAAGATGCCAGGGATTTCCTTTATCTGGGCCGTGGTTATAATTTCCCAGTGGCACTGGAGGGAGCTTTGAAACTGAAAGAAATTTCTTACATACATGCAGAAGGATATCCTGCTGCTGAAATGAAACATGGCCCCATTGCATTGGTGGATGAAAATCTGCCCGTGGTCTTCGTTGCCACCAAAGATACTTACCATGAAAAGGTGGTCAGTAATATGCAGGAGATCAAAGCCAGAAAAGGCCAGGTGGTTTCTGTCATTACAGAAGGTGATGAAACATCTGCCGGGCTTTCCAATGATGTAATGATCGTTCCCGAAGCAGATGAGATCGTAGCTCCGATTTTAAGTGTAGTTCCTTTACAATTAATCGCTTATTATATCGGTGTGGCCAAAGGTCTTGATGTTGACAAACCAAGAAACCTGGCTAAATCAGTAACAGTAGAATAGTTATACGTTCCTGCCCTTTGTTTATCATAAAGTTCAGTAGCAGAACCTAAACTAACTCGATGAATCATATCAAAAAAAATCCAATCGGAAACCTGGGTTACGGTTTTGTGGCCAAAGAATATATCCCCAAAGGGAAGAACGAATATTATCTCCGCAATATTCAGAACCGCAGCGGCATCAAATACCGTAAACTCACTGCCTACGAAACAGAAGTACTGGTACGAAACGGAAACACATCTGATGACTGGGACAAGGTACAGGTCTCCAATGCATTTAATCCTGAACTGGTACAACGCTGTAAGTTTTACGGCCTGGTACGGATCGGGAAACTTGAGCCATATTTCTTAGAGTTCAATAATATCAGGATGCCGGTCGGGTTGTATAACAGTACCATCATCAGTTGTGATATTGGTGATAATGTGGTGATCGATAATGTGAATTTCATGAGTCATTATATTATCGGCAATGATGTAATGATCGTAAACGTTAACGAGCTGGCAACGACGGACCATGCCAAATTTGGCAATGGTATTTTAAGAGAGGGAGAAAAAGAATCTGTCCGTATCTGGATTGAAGTATGTAATGAAAATGCCGGAAGAAGTATACTTCCTTTTAATGGCATGTTACCGGGTGATGCATATCTGTGGGCAAAATACAGGGATGACGAAAAACTACAACAGAAATTCAAAGAGTTCACAGAAAAGAAATTTGATAAACAAAGAGGTTATTACGGTAAGATTGGCGACAGAACCGTGATCAAGAACAGCCGTATCATCAAAGATGTGTGGATCGGCACTGATGCGTATATCAAAGGAGCCAATAAACTTAAAAACCTTACGATTAACTCTTCTCCAGAAGCAAAATCACAAATTGGTGAAGGTTGTGAATTAGTAAATGGAATTGTTGGTTTTGGTTGCCGTATTTTTTATGGTGTAAAAGCCGTTCGTTTCATCATGGCTTCTCAATCACAACTGAAGTATGGAGCAAGGCTGATCAATTCATACCTTGGCGATAACTCCACCATATCCTGCTGCGAAGTACTGAATTCGCTGATCTTCCCGGCCCATGAACAACATCATAATAATTCATTCCTGTGTGCGGCAACAGTAATGGGGCAGAGTAATATGGCGGCAGGCGCCACTATCGGATCTAATCACAACTCAAGAGGTGCGGATGGTGAAATAGTAGCTGGCCGTGGTTTCTGGCCAGGGCTTTGCGTAAGCCTCAAGCATAATTCCAAATTCGCATCGTTCACATTAATCGCTAAAGGCGACTTTCCTGCCGAACTGAATATCCCTATCCCCTTTTCACTGGTCAGCAATGATGTCAGCCATGACCGGCTGGTCATTATGCCAGGCTATTGGTTCATGTATAATATGTATGCATTAGCCCGTAACGCAGGAAAATATACAAGCAGGGATAAACGGACTGAAAAGATACAGGAACTGGAATATGATTTCCTGGCTCCCGATAGTATCAATGAAATTTTTGATGCACTCCGCCTGCTGAAAGAAGCTACCGCCAGGGCATGGTCTTTAAAGAACAAGAAAAAAAATGCGGATAAAGATCTTCTGAAAACTGCTGAGGCATTATTGAAGAATAAGCCAGGGGATATCAGCAAATTGGAAATACTGGCAGAAGGATTTGAAAATACTAATCGCAAAGTGCAACTGATCAAAGTAGTGGAAGCTTATTCGATTTTTAAAGAACTTATTATTTACTACGGGATCACACAACTCATTTCGTATGCAATTGATAATAAGATAGCATCATTGCAACAGCTGCTGAAATCTTTACCTGCCAGCCCCGTTCGCCATGCATGGATAAATATCGGCGGCCAGTTAGTTCCTGCCCCGGCTTTTAAAACAATGATAAGATCAATTCATACTGGCAAAATTGATGATTGGGACCTTGTACATGCATTTTACGAACAACAGGGCCGTAAATATGTAAAAGAAAAAACACAGCATGCGTTTGCTTCGATGCTTGAAGTTCTTCAATTAGCTCCCGGCAGGTTCAGTAAAAAGCTTTTCGCATCACTGCTGCAGCAGGCAGTTAATACAAAAGACTGGATGACAAAAGCCATTTATGAATCAAGAGCTAAAGATTACAAGAGCCCTTATCGCCGGATGGTATATGAGACGGAAATGGAAATGGAAACAGTGATTGGAAAATTGAAAGACAATTCCTTCATTGCCCAGCAACAGGAAGAGTTAAAGGCTTTCAAAAAACAGGCAGAGCAGATCAGCCGGCAGTTCAGCTTATAGTAGCAATGAAGAAGGTGGATGAATACATAGAAAGCCTGCCTGATGAACGTCGTGAACTGGCAGCACTACTCAGAGATTTAATCATTGAAAATGTACCCGGTATTGAAGAACGGCTGAGTTTTAAAATTCCATTTTATCATTATTTTGGAATGTTCATGTACCTCAACAATACCAAAGAAGGGATAGATGTGGCCTTCTGCCGCGGCAAAGACCTGCTCGAAGCTTTTCCCCAGCTGGAGCTAAAATCAAGGGCTGCCATTGCAACGGTTACTGTTACTTCAAGGAAAGATATTACAAGGCTTGGTATCCGGGAACTGATCATTAATGCAGCCGCCTGGAATGAAGAAGCTAAAAAGCTAAGAATACCAATGGTTAGAAGAATAGCTTCAAAGAAAAAATAATACTCAATAGCTATTGTTTAATAAACCGGGTACTATTTGTTCGCTGTCCCCTACTTTCTGCATAGATCAGGTAAACACCTGTTACCAGGTTACCCGCAGAAAGCTGAATAGTTGTATTACCGGCACTGAGCTGGCATTCTTTTTTTAACAACACCCTCCCCTGCATATCTGTAATATACAACACCGCATCACGGTTACCGGTTGCCGTTATTATAACAGTTGTTATGTCTGTAACAAGCGTTGGCACCAACGCTAATAACAACAGATCTGGTGAACCATTAATTACAGTTACAATACGGCTAAAACTTATTTTCCCATCTTCTTCAACAATCCGAAGCCTGTAATAGGTAAGGCCGGGATTAAGGCGGTTATCCATCACCTGGTAAAAGCGGCTCGTTTCATTACCAGGAATAATCCTATAGGTAACAAAGTCCCTGCCGTCATGAGATCGTTGCAATTCGAACTTTGAATTTTTTGAACAGTATTCTGCTAATTCCCATTTCAGCAGAGCGGTACTATGTTGCTTTATCACATCAAAACCAACCAGGGTAACCGGTAACGGGTTAATTGAAAAGGGCTGATCGGTGATCAATGTAAAGTCACCAAAAAATGAAATATCATCTGTACTTGTGATCGTACCCGTTTCATAGGGTGGAAACAGTGTAACACCCCCATTAGTTGAACCTTCACTGGTCCATAAAGCACCATTCCAGCGGCTGACATAGGTAGTCGCCAATGATTTACAAAAACTGGTTGGCGTAACAGCAAGTGCTACTTTTTTAACAGCTGTTCCCGCATCACGGGTAAGCGTCCAGTACTCAACATAGCTTACATGATCCATTCCCGGTTCAACTGCAGGTC
>CALRSN020000257.1:0-4688 GCA_943370865.1 Bordetella parapertussis | reverse complement strand
AGAAAATGATTTCATCGATTTTAAAAGAGAACCGCTGATCCCTTACAAATGCAGCCGCAAGGGGCCTTATTATGCCAAAGCTGATGTGAACGGCGACGGGCTGGAAGATATGTATATTGGTGGTGCTGCCGGTTCAGAAGGAACCTTATTGTTACAAAGCAGCAATGGCAATTTTTTGAAAAAACAAATCCCTGCATTTACCAAAGACAAAGCTGCTGAAGATGCTGCTGCTGTTTTTTTTGATGCAGATGGCGACAAGGACAATGATCTTTACGTAGTAAGTGGTGGCGCCGAATTCCCTGTCGGCAATAGCTTATACCAGGACCGGCTTTACCTCAATGACGGTAAAGGAAATTTTACCCGTTCACTTACTACATTGCCCAAAGAAAATTCCAATGGCTCTTTTGTGTTGTCCTTTGATTATGATAAGGATGCTGATGCCGACCTTTTCATCGGTGGCGGGGTAATGCCGGGGAAGTTTCCGCAGCATGATAAGAATATACTGCTGCAAAACAACAAAGGCGTTTTCACGGATGTAACGGCTGCTGTAGCTCCCGGTCTTGCTGCAACCGGTATTGTGAACTATGCAGGCTGGGCAGATACCGATCAAAATGGGATGAATGAACTGGTCATTGCCGGTGAATGGATGCCCGTAATGATTTTTGAAATGAAGGAAGGTAAATTGGTAAAAAAAGAAAGCAATGTTAGTATAAAAGATATTTCGGGAAAAAGTAAAACCATTGGATTGAGTGAAATAAACGGCTGGTGGAATACCATTTTGCTGGATGATATTGATAACGATGGCGACATTGATATCGTTGCTGGTAACCGTGGACTTAATTCAAAGATCACCGCCTCCCTGGAAGAGCCTTGTAAAGTATATGCCAAAGACTTTGATGGCAATGGCAGCTATGATGCGGTACTCGGTTATTATATCCATGGCAAATGTTATCCCATGTATCACCGGGACCAGCTGATCGACCAGATGCCATTTATGCGGAAAAAATTCATCCGCTACCGGTACTATGCCGGTAAAACACTTGATGATATCTTTTCAGCAGAACAGCAAAAAGGAATGGATATATACATAGCTAATTGTTTTGAATCCGGTGTTTTCATCAACGAAGGCAATAACAAATTTAATTTTGTGGCCTTCCCGGAAATGGCCCAGCTTTCCACTATCAATGATATCGTTATTGCAGATATGGACAAGGACGGTCATAAAGATGTTATCGCCGCCGGTAACAGTTCCGATCCCGATATCGGCACCGGTAATTATGATGCGATGGCATCCATTTTCTTAAAGGGTGATGGTAAAGGAAGTTTTAAAGCGGTGCTGCCATCCGGTTTGCCGGTGCAGGGAGAAATAAGAAGGATCATTCCGCTGAACAATTATTCCCGTTTTATTTTATTACAAAATAATGCAGCGGCGAAAACCGTATCGGTCAACTGATATTATACCGTCACAAAACGGTAACCAATTCCTTTGATGGTAATAATTTCTAACGAAGGATCATCTTTTAAATAACTGCGGAGCTTGGTGATATACACATCCAGGTTGCGGCTGTTGAAGAAGGAATCATTGCCCCATAATAAATTCAGGATGTCTTTGCGGTCAATGACGGTGGAGCGGTTCTCGTATAATAATTTCAGCAATTCACTTTCCCGGTAAGAGAGTTTTCTTTCTTCCTTGCCATTGGCCAACACCTGGCGGTTGAGCTGGAAAGTATATTTCCCGAAGGAAACCGTATCACCGGTTAGTTTGGTGGTTCTTTCTGCTTTGTTCCGCAACAAACTTTGTATACGGACGATCAGCTCTTCCATGCTGAAGGGCTTACGTACATAATCATTACCGCCCAGTGAAAATCCTTTCACCACATCTTCGGTCTGTGTCTTCGCCGTCAGGAAAATGATCGGCACGGTTTCATTGATTGCTCTTATCTCATCGGCAATGGCAAAACCATCTTTATTTGGCAGCATCACATCCAGCACACAGATATCCGGGTTGGATTGCTTGAATACATCCAGCACTTTGGCCCCATCGCTTTCCATCGTTACGGCAAAGCCCCGGCTTTCTAAGCTTTCCCTGACGATCTTCCCTAAAAAAAGTTCATCCTCCACGTAGAGGACCTTTGTTGTACTCATCGTTGTTGCTTAGGTAAGTTGATAATAAATGTTGCCCCGATACCGGTTCCGCTTTCCACGGTAATGGTTCCCTTGTGTTTCTTTACCACATGCGCCACATAGCTCAGCCCTAATCCATATCCTTTTGCATCATGCGTATCACCATGGGGGATGCGGAAGAATTTGTCAAACACTTTGTCTTTATATTCAGCAGGGATGCCGATCCCATTATCCGCCACTTTCAGTTCAATACTGTTCTCTTTTTCTTCCAGGCTGATCTGCACAGCAGGATTTTCCTTACCATACTTCAGTGCGTTGTCCAATAAGTTGAACACCACACTCAGCAAATGCAACCGGTCGGCCTGCAAAGTACAATCACCTTCTGTGTTCACGGTTACTGTTGCCCGGTACTTTTCTGTTTGCAACCGCATCGAAGCCACCACTTCGTCCACCACATCAGCCAGGTTCAGTACTTCGTATTTCAGCTCGATCTCTTTCTTTTCAAACATGGACAACTTCAGCACTTTATCCACCAGCAGGTTCAGCCGCTGCAATTCATTCTGTGAAATATCCAGGTATTCTTTGGTGCGCCGGGGATCATCAATGGCGTTAAAACTCTTCAGTGCTTCAATGGCCACACCCACTGTAGCGATAGGTGTTTTTAATTCATGCGTGATATTGCTGATGAATTCATTCTTCAGGTCGGCCAGTCTTTTTTGCTGCATCATATTGCGATAGAGCAATACAAAAGAGGCAATGGTGATGCCTACCAGCAGCAAAGAAAATAATATCGGTAGTTTTAACTGGCCCAGCATATAACCCCAGGTATCCTGCAAGGCATAGGTAAAATGCGTGGGCTTTGAAAAACCAAGCGTCACCGCATTGGCGGGAACGGCCTGTATACTATCCAAACGGCTCACTGCAAAACCAACCGCAATCTTGTCTTCTTTCAGTCTTTTGGAAAAGGCCGAATCAATTTCTTCCAGGGTCACCGAATCTTTCTGCGACAGGGAATCCACATCATATAAAAAACGGAAGACTGATTTTTCGCCGGGGCCTTTTTCACCCGGATCATCAACAAGCACTGCTGGTGGCACCGGCATATCCCTTACTTCTTTTTCAATAAAAACACCTTCACCGGCCTTCCCTTTAAAAGCAAAAGCCGAATCAGGGATCTTACCGGTCTTGCTGCTGTAAGTGATGGTTACATTACCTGCTGCTGATGGATCTCTTTTATCAACATGGATACTTCGTATCGCTTCCGGGTTAGGGATGAGGGAATCAATCCGCTGACCGATACCCACCGAGTGGATCACTGTCCGTATCCTCCCGCTGCTGTCTTTGATCATCCTGCGTACCAGTGAATCATTATTCCCCCGCATCAGCATGATCATGCCGGTATCCTTTCGCAATGAATCTTTTAATTTTTCCTGTATCAGGTTCAGCAGGGAGATAGCTGGCTCCGAAGGAGAAGCCGGCCTGCTGATACGGCGGGTACTGCTTTTTGAATTGGAGATCGTTACCCCTGCTATCCTCGTGGTATCAAAGCTGAGACTGATCGTTTCTAATTGCAGCTTGCCTGCCTGCAGTTGCAAAATGGTTTGGCGAAAGGCGGCGGCAGTTTTAATATCGAGGTTCTGTTTCTCCCGGTCATAGTTATTCTTCAGCCAGTAGCCCTGGAAGCCGCAGATGCCGAGAATGGCGATCATCATTAATATGGCCGAACCTCTTATCTTTTTCATGCTGTAATCACAAATGTACTGCTTTGCCACAGGCCTTTTTAGTGCCGTTAACCTTTATTAACCTTAATGAAAGGTGGGTTAACCTGCTTTCCCTTTCCGGCCTTTTAGTTTTGGAGCAAAATCAACAACAATGAAAAAGATAGTTATTCTCGGTTGTGCTCTTTTTGCAGTGATAGCCGCTGCTGCACAACAAAAAGAAGGAAAAGTGATCTATGAAAGGACCGTGCAGGTACAGATCGCCTTCAGCGGTATGAACGATGAAATGGAACGCATGATCCCGAAAACAAGAACGGATAAATTTGAACTAACCTTCGGTAACAACCAATCCCTCTGGCGCCAGGCCGAACAGGAAAATGAAGATGACGGCAATTTTACCAGTGCCGATGGTGGTCTGCAGATCCGCACTTTTTCCGCCGGCTCCAGTGATGTGGTCTATACCAATTTCGACAAAGGCACCAAGGTGGAAAAAAGAGAATTGTTTGACAAGGTCTTTATCATTGACGACAGCACCCGCCCGATGAAATGGAAAATGACCGGCGAAACAAAAACCATCCTTGGTCATACCTGTATGAAAGCGGAAGCAACACAGACAAGAAAGCGGATGCAGATGAATATGGACAATGGCAAAATGGAACGCAAAGAGATCAACGATACTGTATTAGTAGTGGCCTGGATCACCAGTGCTATTCCGGTGGCTGCCGGGCCGGCCGAATACCAGGGACAGTTGCCCGGTTTGATCCTGGAAGTGGATATCAATAAAGGTCAGCAAACGTTTAAAGCATTATCCATTGACCCCAAAGCAGACATTGCTGCTATCAAAGA
>CALRSN020000256.1:0-4695 GCA_943370865.1 Bordetella parapertussis | reverse complement strand
GGTCGGTAATGGCAATGACCGCTTTGCCTTCATCGATCTTTTGTTCAATATAATCAGGGCTTCGTTTGGCAATACCGGTTCCCCGGGCTGCGGCGGAAGCCTCCATCTCATCGGTGATGGTCTTGGAATACACTTTATCAGATACGGTCGCCACCCTGATAATAATATGTTGATTGTCCACTATAAAACTAAATTGATAAAAACGGGCCACCAATCCTGGAAAATTATTTTGCGGGGATTACTTCACTGACAGGGACCAGGGTGAGGGGTTCGTCCTGTCAGAAAACAGGGCGACGTCGGGGGCGTGAAAAAGTAAATACATCGAAGCCAACGGAATAGACCCCGCTGGTGATCGGTGCATGAAAAGCGAACTGTTTGGTATGTGTCAGAATGTTTGTCATGTTGACGAACTGAAACAAGTTGTAAATTGGGTACAAATGTATAATAATAATTGGTTTAGCGTCACAAATTTTTTGTTATAAAAACTCATCATATGGAAGCGGAAAATGACTTTTCATCAGAACAACCGTTAGCAAAAGAAGCGAAGAAAAAGCCGTCAGGCTTCCGGCGATTTATGAGGACAATCCTGATCCTGTTATTCCTTGGGCTAGCCGTTTTTATTTTTATCAAATACTTCTTTGTCTTTGGCGAAGGATCCAAAGCAGGTGAACTGAATTTCTTTGTCAAAAAGGGATACGTTTTTAAAACATATGAAGGCCGGGTGATCCAGACAGGATATAATTCCAAAGTGCCCGGAAGTATCCAGTCCAACGAATTTGAATTTTCAGTGGTGAGTGAAAAAGTGGCTGCACAGCTGATGGCCAACAGCGGAGCTTTCATGGAACTGCATTATAAAGAATATCTCGGAGCACTTCCCTGGCGGGGTATGAGTAAGTACGTGGTGGACAGTGTTATCTCGATAACAAGAAACGGCACCAAACAAACGCTGTTACAATAAATTCAGGAAGCTAATAATAAGAATATAGCCGGTCGTTTATGAATGTCCGGCTTTTCTTTTTGCCATTGTTCAATGGTCTTTGTTTTGATCCATTCGGTTTTAGCAGTGATATCAACTGCAATACAAAGTTGTGTGGTTGCTTTGCAGTTTTTCAGTAAACCTTCTGCCAGCTGGTTATTACGGTAAGGCGTTTCAATAAAGATCTGCGTACAATTCTTTTTCTGTGATTCTGCTTCCAGTTCTTTAATGGTTTTATTCCGTTGCTGGTTATCGATAGGCAAATAACCAACGAACTGGAATTGCTGGCCATTCATACCACTGGCCATTAATGCTAATAAGATCGAATTAGGGCCCACCAAAGGTTTGATAACAGCATTGAGTTGTTGAGCAATAGCCACCAACTGCTGCCCGGGATCAGCCACACCGGGACAACCGGCTTCGGAGATGATACCAATATTCTTTCCTGCAGTTAATTTTTGCCTGAAGGTGTTGGTATCAACATTATCTTTTGTAACGGGATACCATTCGTAATCATCAATGACAATTTCTTTACTGAGTTGCTTCAGGTAGCGGCGGGCCGTACGATCATTCTCAGTAAAAAAAACCTGGCAGTCTCTTATTGCAGTAAGCAGGTAAGAAGGTATGGCATCTAATCCATCTTCATGCAACAGTGATGGGATAAGATAGACTATGCCCATATCAGCTTGTTTTTACTTTATGAACAGTGAGTGTGGCTGCAATGATTGCATAAGCAGGGGCAAAAACAACCACTGCATGCATCAGGTAAAATAAGAAACCATTGGCAACAGCCAGGCCTTTATGGCGACCAATAAAAGCAATGCTTTTGGAAGGTGAAAAACCATTGCGGGCAAAGCTGTAATCAAGCATGGAGAAGCCATAATAATAAAATTCCATCGCTAATGCAATAAGCGGGGTGATCCATCCTACTAAGGGGATCAGTGATAATAATATCAATGCCAATAAATACACCGTTTGCCAGCCACAATTCCTCAGCGCCAGTTTACTGTTGCGGATACAATCCTTTTTTAGTTCTGACCAGTTAAAGGAATGCTCCTTACCTTCCATAATGGCTTCTGTTTTTTCACTCAGGTAGGCGAAAACCGGAGAGCCGATGATCAGAATCAGGTATTTAAATAAGGAGAAGTAAAATAATACAAGTACCAGCCGCAGCATCATTCCCATCATCACAAAAAAGAAACTCAGCCATTCGCTTCGTTCCTGCTGCAGCCAGGGTTCAATACGTAGCTGGGCACTTGCCCAAGAAACGGCATTGTCGGAAGATTGCCAGAAAATGATCATACCAGCAATAAATAAGGCGGTGTAAATGATACCCGGTACTATGATCCATTTCCAGAATCGGTGCTGCTGAATGAAACGGTGCGCTTCAGCCCAGGATTGGAAAGCTATGACGAGTTCTTTAAGCAAAGCCTTAAATTGAGGTAGTAAATATAGACCATTGATCACAGGGATGAAAATGATTTACCCGATTTCCTGCATATGAAAAAATTACCGCTGTCATTTTACCGGGGAGATAACGTGCTGCAAATTGCAGCCGAGCTAATGGGGAAAATACTGGTCACCAACTGGGAGGGCATTATTACCTCCGGCCGCATTGTGGAAAGTGAGGCCTATAATGGGATCATTGATAAAGCCTCTCATGCGGCAGGAGGAAGAAGAACTGCAAGGAATGAAGTGATGTATGCTGATGGAGGAGTGGCATATGTGTATCTCTGCTATGGCATCCATCATTTATTTAATGTAGTTACGAATGATAAGGATATACCACATGCCATACTCATCCGGGCGGTGGAACCTGTCACTGGTATTGATGAAATGCTGAAAAGAACAGGCAAGCCGAAAGCAGATCATACACTTACAAGAGGGCCCGGTAATGTTTCCAAGGCACTGGGCATCCACACCACGCATAGCAGGTATCCACTGCTGAGTAAACAACTTTATATTGCCGATGATGGGTTCCGGTTCGACAAAAAACAAATAGCCACATCAGCAAGGATTGGTGTTGATTATGCCGGTAAAGATGCACTGTTGCCTTACCGGTTTTATATAAAAGGAAATCCTTTTGTAAGTGGTAAACCAAAATAGGTTGTATTTTCAGTCCAAATACAAATTGCTTGGCAAAATTTTCTAAACAACAGGTCAGTACCATCTCTTTACTCGCAGGGATCATCATTTCATTAGCCGTGTATTTTATCAATCCATTTGGTGTGGATAACAGTGCAGCTAAAGTATTGGCGGTTGCTGCATTGATGATCACCTGGTGGGTGACGGAGGCATTACCCATGCCGGTAGTAGCACTATTACCACTGGTCTTTTTCCCCTTGTTGAGGATCAGTTCTATGAAAGAAGCCGCGGCCCCCTTTGCCAATGAGGTTATCTTTTTATTCATGGGGGGATTCATGCTGGGTTTGGCTATCGAGAAATGGAACCTGCATCGCCGCATAGCTTTAAGTATTATCAGACTTACAGGTACCAGTGGCGATAAGATCGTTCTTGGGTTTATACTGGCTACCGGCTTACTAAGTATGTGGTTAAGTAATACAGCCACCACGATGATGATGTTCCCGATTGCCTTATCAGTAATTCATGTGATGCAGGAAAATCATAAAGGAGATGGTAATATGGCCAATTTTTCACTGACCATTTTGCTGGCCATTGCCTATGCGTCCAATTTCGGGGGCATTGCTACTATTGTAGGTACACCGCCCAACTTTGCGTATATCGGTCACGTAAGAGAAAAATTGCATTATGAAATTGGTTTTGTTGACTGGATGCTGCTCTGTATGCCGATCGCTATTCTATTATTATTTGCTTTGTACTGGGTGTCGGTCAAATGGCTTTTCCCGAATAAAATAAAATCTGATACCGCCACCCGGCAACTGATCCGGACAGAATTGGATTTGTTGGGGCCTATGTCAACAGCCGAGAAAAGAGTGCTGATCATTTTTGCAGGGACTGCCTTCTTATGGATATTCCGGAAGCTGATCAATGATGCGCAATCATTGTTTGTATTGGATGATACGATCATTGCGGTGCTGTGTGCGGTGACATTATTTATTTGTCCTGCGGGTAAAAAGGCCAAAAAAGAAGGCGATGCATTATTAGAATGGAGTGATACGTCTAAAATGGCCTGGGGTATTTTATTATTATTTGGCGGAGGCATATCCCTGGCAGGCGCACTGGAAAGAGCAGGCCTGATACAGCAACTGGGTGGCTGGTTAGCACAGTTCTCCGGAAATGGTTTTATGCTGGTGGTAGTTATTACCGTGGTCACCATTTTCCTGAGTGAAGTGATGAGCAATGTAGCGCAGGTGATCGTTTTTGCACCGGTGGTTACTTCATTAGCGATTGCGCTAAACATGAATCCCTTGTTACTTGGTATCCCGATGACACTGGCAGCCAGTTGTGCCAGTATGTTGCCGATGGGCACACCACCCAATGCGATTGTATTTGCCAGCGGTCATATCAAACTGAAACAAATGACGAAGGCCGGGTTTGTGATGAATATCGTTTCCATTATTCTGATTGTTCTCTTTAGTTGGTTCCTGCTGCCCTTGCTGATGAAAATAGGCTAAGAGGACAAAAGAGAGAAGGAGACAGAAAGATGTATTTGAATATATATGCTGTGATAAAAAAAAGAGGGCATTTTGAGCTCTCCTTTTCTCTTTATTCTTTTTTATCTCTTAGATTAAAATTTA
>CALRSN020000255.1:0-4696 GCA_943370865.1 Bordetella parapertussis | reverse complement strand
AAACACATTTGAAAGAAGATTGGGTGTATGGCCAACCGGCTTTGATAAGGATGGCCATATGTTTTGTAATACAACATTTGGAGATTACCCTCATTATATTCCGGCTGCCGGGTTTCCGGGGACGGAATATGGCGTCAACGGAAAATCTGCTTATTTCACCGGCTGGATGTTGCTCAATTATAATAAACCGGTACAAGTATCATCCACAATGGGTGGATACCTGCCCAATAATGCAGTGGATGAATTAGCCAAAACCTACTGGAGTGCTGCCACAGGAAATAAAGGAGAATTTATCCAAACCGACCTGGGCAATGTTTCGACGGTAAATGCTATTCAGATTAATTACGCTGACCAAGATGTGGAAAGCAACCGGTTGGGTAAGTGGAACGACCAGTACCACCAGTATAAATTGCATTACTCTATTGATGGTAAAAAATGGACCGTGCTGGTGGATAAGAGTAATAATAAAACTGATATACCGCATGAGTATGTGGAATTAGAAAAGCCGGTACAGGCAAGATTTATTAAGCTGGAGAATATTCATATGCCTACCGGTAAATTTGCCATCAGCGGTTTCCGGGTTTTTGGGAATAGCAATGGGGCTAAACCAGATGCTGTGCAGGGCTTCATTGTATTGCGGACAGAAAAAGACAAACGGAGTGCTTTTATAAAATGGAAACCGGTGGATAATGCATTCGCCTATAATATTTATTATGGTACGCAGCCGGATAAATTATATACCAGCATCATGATCCATTCCAACAATGAATACTGGATGAAGGCAATGGATTCACAGAAACCCTATTATTATTGTATCGAGGCGGTCAATGAGAATGGTACCGGCGAAAGAAGTAAAGTAATAAAAGTTGATTAACTTATTAAGTATGAAAAGAGCTGTCAGCATATTGGTAATTGCTTTCCTCTGCACTTCTGTGATTCGGTCACAAGGCGATATTCCTTTTTGGAAAGAAGTGCAGGTGTTTAAACAAAAAGACAGTATAGAGTTCCCAGCTGCCAACCAGGTTTTATTGATAGGCAGTTCTTCGTTCACCTTGTGGAAAGATGTGCAGGAGTATTTTCCCCAACACAAGATACTGAACCGGGCATTTGGCGGCTCCACCCTTGTTGACCTGACCCGTTTCCGGTATGATGTGATCTATCCTTACCAGCCAAAGCAAATAGTGATCTATTGCGGGGAGAATGATTTTGCTTCCAGTGATACAGTAACGGTAGAAATAGTAATGCAACGGTTCAAAACACTATATAAGCTGATCCGGGCAAAATATGCCAGCGTACCTTTATTATATGTTTCGATGAAACCAAGCCCGAGCCGGGTGCACCTGCTGACAAAGTATAGAGAGGTGAACCAACAGATTGAAAGGTTTTTAAAGGCAGATAAGAAAGCAGCATTCGCTGATGTGTATCACCCGATGCTGAAGGCTGATGGAAACGTAATGGATGATATTTTTAAGGAAGACAAGCTGCACATGAATGCAAAAGGGTATGCGATCTGGAAGAAGGTATTGGAAAAATTTCTGATCAAATAGACAACTAATGTTTACCAAGAAAAAATTGATTTTAGCAGTATTGCTTTTATCTACCTGCTGGATGGGCTGCAAACAGGAAACAGTGGTTACGAAGATCGCTTTTGGCTCTTGTGGTTACCAGGATGAACCGCAACCGGTGTTGTCGCTGGCCGCAGAGCAAAAACCAGCAGCCTTTATTTTCCTGGGGGATAATATTTATGGCGATACGGATAATATGGATACACTGCGTAATAAGTATACCCGCTGGATGGGGCAGTCCGATTTTAAAAAGCTGGATAGCAGCACCCAGCTCTTTGCTACCTGGGATGACCATGATTTTGGCCGTAATGATGCCGGTAAATGGTATCCCTATAAGAAGGAATCCAAAGAGATATTCATGGAGTTCTTTAAAGAACCGGCTAATAGTGAACGCCGGAAACATGATGGTATCTATAAAACAGAATATATACAACAGGGAGATAAGACCATCCAGGTCCTTTTGCTGGATGTAAGAACATTCCGCAGCGATGTATTATTATATGATACAGCGGCGAAACTACCCCGGGATCATTATTTCTACACCCCGGATTACAAACCGCATGTTTCAACAGATAGTATCTTATTAGGCGAAGAACAATGGAAATGGCTGGAGGGAGAATTGAAAAAGCCGGCCGACCTTCGTTTGATCTGCAGCGGTTCCCAGTTTGCTATTGAATACAACGGGTATGAGGCCTGGGCCAATTTCCCGCATGAACAAAAGAGAATGCTTGAATTGATAAAATCAGCCAAAGCAAATGGGGTACTGTTCTTAACGGGTGATGTGCATTATGCCGAGATTTCCCGCCTCGAAGAACCCGGTTTGTATCCCATTTATGATGTTACGGCAAGTGGCATCACTTCTACCTGGGATTTTGCCACGCAGAATAAAAATAGGATCGAAGGACCGGTGATGGATAATCATTATGGGTTACTAACCATTGAGTGGACAAAGGACCCCGTCATAAAAATGGAGATCATCGATAAGTTTAAAAATACCAGGATTGAGTATACAATCAGTAAAAGTCAAATTCAGTTTTAATTTTTAGTCACATATAAAAAGGATAATAATGAAAAGGATCGTATCAGTACTGTTGGTTGCGTTGTTACTGACATCATTCAGCCAGTTAAAAGCACAACAAACCAATGATGCTAAAATGAAAAGCTTCATTGATGCATTGATGAAAAAAATGACATTGGAAGAAAAGATCGGGCAGCTAAACCTGCCGGGCAGTGGTGATATCGTTACCGGCCAGGCACAGAGTTCAGATATTGCCAAAAAGATCAAAGAAGGAAAAGTAGGCGGGCTGTTCAATATTAAATCAGTGGCCAAGATACGTGATGTGCAGAAAGTGGCGGTGGAGCAAAGCCGGTTAAAGATCCCCCTGATCTTTGGTATGGATGTGATACATGGCTATGAAACGGTTTTCCCTATTCCGCTGGGATTAAGCTGCAGCTGGGATATGAAGTTGATTGAGAACAGTGCCCGGATCGCTGCGGTAGAAGCGAGTGCCGATGGCATCAACTGGACCTTTTCACCAATGGTGGATATTGCCCGTGACCCCCGCTGGGGAAGAATTGCAGAAGGCAATGGCGAAGATGCATTCCTTGGATCACAGATCGCCAAAGCGATGGTAAAAGGCTACCAGGGGACTGACCTGAAAGCAAATAATACGATCATGTCCTGTGTGAAGCACTATGCATTGTATGGAGCAGCTGAGGCAGGCCGTGATTATAATACAACCGATATGAGCCACCAGCGGATGTACAACGAATATTTCCCACCCTACAAAGCAGCGGTGGATGCGGGAGCAGGAAGTGTGATGGCTTCTTTTAATGAAATTGATGGAGTACCTGCAACCGCTAATAAATGGTTACTGACCGATGTTTTAAGAAAACAATGGGGCTTCAAGGGATTCCTTGTTACCGATTATACCGGTATCAATGAAATGATTGATCATGGAATTGGTGACCTGCAAACTGTTTCAGCCAGGGCATTGATGGCAGGTATTGATATGGATATGGTGGGTGAAGGTATTTTGCTGACCACGCAAAAATCATTGAAAGAAGGTAAAGTGACCCTGGCGCAAATCGATGCGGCCTGCAGAAGAATACTGGAGGCTAAATACAAGCTGGGTTTGTTTGATGATCCGTATAAATATTGTGATGAGAACAGGGCGAAGACTGAAGTGTTCACAGCTGAACACAGGCAAGTTGCCCGGAGTACAGCCGCACAAAGTTTTGTGTTGTTAAAAAATCAAAACAATGTATTGCCGTTAAAGAAAAGCGGTACGATTGCTTTGATCGGACCACTTGCTGATAATAAAGAAAACATGCCCGGCACCTGGAGTGTCGCTGCAAATTTTGATAAAGCAACTTCGGTATTAACAGGATTGAAAGAAGTGGTGGGTGATAAAGTAAAAATTCTTACAGCAAGAGGATCTAACCTGGACGAAGACAGTTTGTTTGAAGAACGAGCTGGTATGTTTGGAAAATCATTGCGTCGTGACAGCCGCCCGTCTCATGTGATCTTACAGGAGGCACTGGATATCGCCAACCAGTCTGATGTGATCGTGGCTGCCCTCGGCGAATCAGCTGAAATGAGTGGTGAATCATCCAGCCGGTCCAATATTGAAATTCCAAAAATTCAGCAAGACTTACTGAAAGCCTTATTAAAAACAGGTAAACCGGTAGTATTGGTATTATTTACCGGACGTCCCCTGGCGTTGAAATGGGAAAATGATAATGTACCTGCTATTTTAAATGTATGGTTTGGTGGCAGTGAAGCCGGTTATGCTATTGCCGATGTATTGTTTGGTCATGTAAATCCTTCCGGGAAGCTAAGTACAACATTTCCCCAGAATGTGGGGCAGGTGCCTATTTTTTACAACCAAAAAAATACCGGCCGGCCATTGGAAGAAGGAAAGTGGTTTTCAAAATTCCGTTCCAACTACCTGGATGTAAGCAATGATCCTGTTTATCCTTTTGGTTTTGGATTGAGCTATACTTCTTTTGCTTACAGCGATATTAAACTCAGCAGTGCTTCCCTGAAAGGAAAGCAAACACTTACGGCTTCTGTCACCGTTACTAATACTGGTAAATATGATGGGAAAGAAGTAGTGCAATTGTATATC
>CALRSN020000254.1:0-4708 GCA_943370865.1 Bordetella parapertussis | reverse complement strand
CCACGGACAGTGCACCACCGCCACTGACCGTATTTTGTTTTTAACCGTATATCAATGAACTTGGTTTGCGATTCCATTTGTACTTCTTCCCGGAACGCTGATAAAGCCACCAACTGGTCATCAGGATGAGCATAGTCAAAAGTACTGGTGCCAATAATATCTTCTGGCCGGTAACCAAGTATAGTCTCTACAGAGGGAGATGAAAAAGTGATGATTCCGTTTGTATCAGTAAGTATGATCCCGTCTAATGAATCACTAATAAGATTCTTATAAAACAACTCGCTGCGCAACAACTGCTCTTCTGCCTTTTTTCTTTGTGTAATATCATGTTGTGTGCCCCAAACTCTTTTCAGCAAGCCATTTTCTATAATCCCGGTCATGTTGTTAATAAAGAAGAGTTTGTTCCCGTTTATATCATGCTCCTGGGTTTCGGCATTGGCGATTCTATATCCATTTTTAATGAATGTAAAGAGATAGTCCACCACTTTGGGATCATCCAGGTTCATCATATTCTCCATTTTCATTCCTGTCATTTCCCCGGCACTGTTCAGGCCGTACATGCGGGCCATGTTATCATTACACTCCGCCAGATATGCATGATGCCGGCAATGCTCAATAAGTTTATCAGCGGGCCAGTCAGCGGGTGCCGGTATCTCAAGTTCCAGTTTCCATAATCCTTCCGCACTCAGCTCATACGCCTTGAACCGCTCCAAATCTTCCTCTTGTTTGTTATCAGCTTTGTTTTCTAAATGTGTTATTTCTTTAATGGAAGTACCGATACACTGTATAGCTTCAGGCTCGTCATTATCGTTCAGAATAGTCTGAAATTCCCAGCGGATATGCTTAAAGGTCTTGTCCGGCAACTGGTGATGAAAATCTGCCAAAAAGGGAACTCCGGGTTGTAAAAAACATTGTTTGGCAATGGATTGATACATCCCTTTTTCTGCGACAGGAATAAGGGCGGAGAATGGGGTTCCTTCTGCGTCTGTACCGGTGAATCCATTCAACTGAAGAAACAGCGGGTTGATATAAAAACAATCTCCCTGCAAATCAGTAAGTATATAGTAAAACTGACCTGAGCTATGGAAATATTTGCTTAATGCCTTTGTACGGAACAAGTCGATCATGTGTTCTTAGTTGGGAATTAACCAGGTTATTGCACAAGTGTATAAAATTAATCCATATTCAGCACTATCAATAACCCTGCGGCTTTTGTTTAGTGATCGGGATTTCTAAATAAGGGAAAAGCCGTTACGGCGGTAACGGCTTACTATTAAAATCAGGTTTATTACTTATTAAAAGCCCTTGTTATCTGTGGTATTGTATTTCTGCAATAAAGGACATTCCCCTGCAGAGATATTATCTACCATGATATAGTAAGTAGGTATAATTGCTTTCATCCATTTATCAAGCGTTTTAGCTTTCTTTTCTTCCAAAGCAAACTGGGATATCCGGCTATAATCATCCCGCATATTCATCCGGTGCGGCTCCGATCTTGATTTCAGGAAGATGATCCGAACCCCTTTTTTACCCTGCTCACTCAGGAAAGCAGTGGGTTGCGATATATCACCTACTTTCATTTTGCTGATCATTGCCACCATGTCCTTATCCAGTTCATCAATGGTAACATAGGTAGAGCCATCGCGGCTGGTCAGGAAGGGGCCGAGGAATTTGGCTGACTCATCATCACTATGTTTGTTGGCTGCTTCATTAAACCCGATTGTACCCGCAATGATCTTTGCACGGATACTGTCCAGTTTAACAATAGCCTGTTTAATTTCATCATCCGTAACAGGGGGGATACGAAGAATATGACGAACCACGGCATTATCACCATTCCGTTGTTCCAAGGTGATCAGGTGGTAGCCGAATTTTGATTTGACGGGTGCAGATATCTCTCCTTCTTTCAGCCGGAATGCCGTAGATAAGAAAACAGGGTCCCAGGTTTTTTCAGTCCGGTTGATCTCGTATAAACCGCCTCTTTCTTTACTACCCGGATCTTCTGAAACCTTCATCGCCAGCTGAGAAAAAGTGGTCAGTTTACTTTCAATCTGCTTTTTATAGTTATTCATCTCGCTTACGATATACTGTTCGAGATCCCGTGATGCTTTTGGATAAATAACGATCTGGCCGATTTCTAACTGTGATTCGTAAAAAGGTAAACTGTCCTTGGGTATTTTATCAAAAAAGGCTTTTACTTCCACCGGGGTGATCCGGACATTCTCCACTACTTTCTTCTGCATCGCATCCGCCAGTTTTCGTTCTTTTACGGATTCCCTTGCATCGTCTTTGATCTGGTAAACGGTTTTGCCGGCCATTTCTTCCAGGGCTTCCTGTGTACCCACCTGGTTAATGAAATAACGGATACGTTGTTCCAGTTCAGCTTCCACTTCTTCATCCGTAACCGGAAGCGAATCTTTCTCGGCCTGCAGCATCAGTACTTTAGAAATAACAGCTTGCTGCATCAGTAAACATTCTGCACTGTCAGGCATAGTTTGACCCTGCCGTTGCATATCCAAAATAGAATTCCTGATATCAGACTGAAGAATGATACGGTCGCCAACAATGGCAACGATCTTATCACCTACTGCTTTTTTGGGCTGTCCCTGGGCTGCTACTGCAAAGCCAAGAACCAGGAAAAAAGCAGTGACTAGTTTTTTTGTGTAAAGCATGACTTCAAAAGTAATTTCCAATAGATGACGGAGTAAATCCCGAACAGGTATTTAACAAAAGTTTGAGGGGAAAGCCCCGCTATTTATAAATCAGCTGCGGATAGCTTACCCGCAGCTGATCATTTGATCTTATAATGTACGTTTTACTTCTTCTTCCTCGTAGGCTTCCACCACATCCCCGACTTTGACATCGCTGTAGTTTTTGATCGTTAAACCACATTCCATACCGGCCTGCACGTCTTTAGCATCGTCTTTGAAACGTTTCAGGGAAGCCAGTTCAGCCACCGCCCCTTCACCGATCGGGTACACAACGATACCATCCCTGATCAGGCGGATCTTCGAATCCCGTTTGATCTTTCCATCTCTTACATAACATCCGGCAACGGTTGCTTTATCAAAACGGAACACTTCCCGTACTTCCACATTCGCCACGATCTTCTCCTGCATTTTGGGCTCCAGCATTCCTTCCATCGCACTGCGTATCTCATCAATGGCATTATAGATAATGGAGTATAACTTGATCTCCACCCCTTCGTTCTCGGCCAGCCTGTTGGCCTGGCTGGATGGGCGAACGTTAAACCCGAGTATCACCGCATCGGAAGCAGTTGCCAAAACCACATCACTTTCAGATATCTGGCCCACACCTTTCAATAACACTCTTACAGCGATCTCTTCTGTTGATAATTTCTGTAAGGAGTCACTCAGGGCTTCTACGGAACCATCCACGTCACCTTTGATGATCACATTCAGTTCTTTGAAGTTGCCCAATGCAAGACGACGACCGATCTCATCCAGTGTGATATGTTTCTTGGCACGGATACCTTGTTCTCTCAATATCTGTGCACGGCGATTGGCGATCTCTTTCGCTTCTGCCTCATCATCGTATACTTTGAATTTCTCACCGGCTTGCGGTGCACCATTCAAGCCTAATATAACTGCAGGTGCAGAAGGCCCTGCTTCATCCTGCTTTTTATTCCTTTCATTGAACATGGCTTTCACACGGCCATAATGCTGTCCGCTGACTACCAGGTCGCCGGCCCTTAATGTTCCGTTCTCAACCAATAGCGTAGCTACATAACCACGTCCCTTATCCAACGATGCTTCAATGATGGTTCCGCTAGCTTCCCTGTCCGGGTTCGCTTTCAGGTCGAGTATCTCGGCTTCCAGCAAAATTTTATCCAGCAGTTTATCAATATTCAATCCTTTTTTCGCTGCTATTTCCTGGCTTTGGTATTTACCACCCCACTCTTCCACCAGCAGGTTCATTTGTGATAACTGCTCGTATATTTTTTGTGAATTAGCTCCGTCTTTATCGATCTTGTTGATTGCAAAGATCATCGGCACACCAGCTGCCTGCGCATGGCTGATCGCCTCACGGGTCTGTGGCATTACCGCATCATCTGCAGCAATAACGATAACGGCTATATCAGTAACCTTGGCACCCCTTGCCCTCATCGCAGTAAATGCTTCGTGACCGGGTGTATCGAGGAAAGTGATCTCTTTGCCATTTGGTAATTCCACCTGGTAGGCACCAACGTGCTGGGTAATACCTCCGGCCTCACCAGCTACTACGTTTGCACTCCGGATATAGTCAAGCAATGATGTTTTACCATGGTCAACGTGGCCCATGATCGTAACGATCGGGGAACGTGGTTTCAATTCCTCGGCAGTATCATTCTCTTCTTCTTCCACTTCCATCTCCATTTGTTTTTCCATGTTGATGAACTCAACATCGAAACCAAATTCACTGGCCACCAACTCGATGACTTCCGCATCCAAACGCTGGTTGATGGACACCATGATACCAAGTCCCATACACTTACTGATCACATCAGCAAAGCTTACATCCATCAGGTTAGCTAATTCACTCACACTGATGAATTCTGTTACCTGTAATTTATTATCCTCAGTGCCATCCATGGCATCAGCCATTTCCTGTCTCTTTTCCCGGCGCAATTTCGCTTTCAGATTTTTACCCTTGCCACCGCCACCGGAAAGTTTGGCTTGTGTTTCCTGTATCTTTCTTTGAATTTCTT
>CALRSN020000253.1:0-4730 GCA_943370865.1 Bordetella parapertussis | reverse complement strand
TAAGATCACTCCGAAAGGCGAAAGTGATCCTACTCCGGAAGAAAAATTACTGCGTGCCATCTTCGGTGATAAAGCCGGTGATGCAAAAGATGCTTCGCTGAAAGCACCGAATGGTGTGGAAGGGGTGGTGATTGGCAAGAAATTATTCCAGAGAGCCAAGAAAGATAAGAATGCCAAAGTAAGAGAGAAGGCAGCTATTGAGAAGCTGGAAAGAATGCATGAGAAGAATGAAGCTGACCTGATGGAAGTGTTGTTGGAAAAACTGACCACACTGCTGGCTAATCATGTATCGGCTGGTGTTAGCAATAACTTCGGTGAAGTACAGATTGGTAAAGGATCTAAGTTCACGATCAAGAACCTGACAGGCTTGGATTATGCAAACATCAATCCATTGGGCTGGACCGGTGATAAGAAAGTGGATGAGCAGATCAACGTTCTCTTACACAACTATAACATCAAGTACAACGAAGAGCTGGGTCGTTACAAGAGAGAGAAATTCAACATCTCTATCGGAGATGAATTACCTGCCGGTGTATTGAAACTGGCTAAAGTGTATCTCGCAGTGAAGCGGAAGTTGAAAGTGGGAGATAAAATGGCAGGACGTCACGGTAACAAAGGTATCGTTGCGAAGATCGTTCGTCATGAAGATATGCCGTTCCTGGAAGATGGAACACCGGTTGACGTGGTATTGAACCCATTGGGTGTACCAAGCCGTATGAACCTCGGACAGATCTACGAAACTGTCTTGGGCTGGGCTGGCCAGAAACTGGGAATCAAATTTGCCACACCCATCTTTGATGGTGCTTCTACCGAAGAGATCGAGAAATACTGTGCAGAAGCTGGTATTCCTAAATTCGGTCACACCTACCTGTATGATGGAGAAACCGGTGAACGTTTCCACCAGAAAGCGACGGTTGGTATCATCTATGTTATCAAATTACACCACATGGTGGATGATAAGATGCATGCCCGTTCGATCGGACCATACAGCCTGATCACACAGCAGCCGCTGGGTGGTAAGGCACAGTTCGGTGGCCAGCGTTTTGGTGAGATGGAGGTTTGGGCACTGGAAGCATATGGTGCATCAAATATCCTGCAGGAATTACTTACCCTTAAATCGGATGATATCATCGGCAGAGCGAAGACCTATGAGGCCATCGTGAAAGGTGATAACATTCCAAGACCGGGTATTCCTGAATCATTCAACGTATTGGTCCATGAATTGAGAGGCCTTGGCCTTGATCTGAAGTTCGAATAATAGCTGGGCAGTATTCAGAGCGATGAAGAGTGCGACGCAACAGCAGATGAAGAAAGTTGATGTCGCTGGTAACAAAAAACAATAACGACAAACGATAAACATAACATGGCTATCAAAAAAGAAAATCGTCCAAGGGCAGCGTTTTCAAAGATCACTATCGGCCTGGCTTCTCCGGATACAATCCTGGAAAGAAGCTATGGTGAGGTGTTAAAGCCTGAAACCATTAACTATCGTACCTACAAGCCTGAAAGAGATGGTTTGTTCTGCGAAAGAATTTTCGGACCTGTAAAGGATTACGAATGTGCTTGCGGAAAGTATAAACGTATCCGTTATAAAGGCATCGTATGTGACCGTTGCGGTGTGGAAGTAACAGAAAAGAAAGTACGTCGTGAAAGAATGGGGCATATCAAACTGGTGGTCCCGGTAGTTCATATCTGGTATTTCAAATCATTACCTAATAAAATTGGTTACCTGCTGGGAGTAAGCTCTAAGAAATTAGAGACCATTGTTTACTACGAGAGATTTGTGGTTATTCAATCGGGTATCCGTGCAGATAAAGGACAAAATGTTGGCGACCTGCTGACAGAAGAAGAATACCTGGATATCCTGGATACCTTGCCCAAAGACAACCAGTACCTGCCGGATGATGATCCCAACAAATTCATCGCCAAGATGGGTGCTGAAGCTGTACATGATATGTTACAGCGTATCGACCTGGACCAGTTATCATTTGACCTGCGTAATGCAGCCGCAACTGAAACATCACAGCAACGTAAGGCCGATGCCTTAAAGCGTTTGAGCGTTGTTGAAGCTTTCCGTGATGCTAATACAAGGATCACTAACCGTCCTGAATGGATGGTGATGCAGTATATTCCTGTTATTCCACCGGAACTGCGTCCGTTAGTGCCGCTGGATGGTGGACGCTTTGCGTCTTCTGACCTGAATGACCTGTATCGTCGTGTTATTATCCGTAATAACCGTCTGAAAAGATTATTAGAGATCAAAGCTCCTGAAGTAATCCTTCGTAACGAAAAGAGGATGTTACAGGAAGCCGTGGATTCCCTCTTTGATAACAGCCGTAAATCAAATGCTGTAAAAGCAGAAGGTGGCCGTGCATTGAAATCACTCAGTGATGTGTTGAAAGGTAAGCAAGGTCGTTTCCGCCAGAACTTGCTCGGTAAACGTGTTGACTACTCTGGTCGTTCTGTTATCGTGGTAGGTCCTGAACTGAAATTGCATGAGTGCGGTTTACCCAAAGATATGGCAGCTGAGTTGTTCAAACCATTTATCATTCGTAAGCTGATCGAAAGAGGTATTGTAAAAACAGTTAAGTCTGCCAGGAAACTGGTTGATAAGAAAGAAGCTATTGTTTGGGATATCCTGGAAAATATTTTGAAAGGACACCCGATCATGCTGAACCGTGCCCCAACACTTCACCGCTTGTCAATCCAGGCTTTCCAGCCCAAATTGATCGAGGGTAAAGCGATACAATTACACCCGTTGGTTACGACAGCGTTCAACGCCGACTTTGATGGTGACCAGATGGCCGTTCACGTTCCGTTGAGCAACGCAGCAGTACTGGAAGCCCAGTTATTGATGCTGGCTTCTCATAACATTCTGAACCCGCAAAATGGTACACCAATTACCCTGCCTTCACAGGACATGGTACTCGGTCTGTATTATATAACCAAAGGAAAGAAAACAACAGCCACTGAAACGATGCGTGGAGAAGGGAAAGCCTTCTACTCCGCAGAAGAAGTGATCATCGCCTACAATGAAAAGGTGGTGGATATGCATGCCTGGATCAAGGTAAAAGCAAACATCCGCAATGCGGACGGGTTGCTGGAGCATAAGCTGATCGAGACAACGGTAGGTCGTGTGATCTTTAATCAACACGTTCCTGCAGAAGTTGGTTTCGTGAATGCGTTACTGACCAAGAAAAATCTTCGGGAGATCATTGGTGATATCATTCGTATCACTAACGTTCCTAAGACCGCGAAGTTCCTGGATGATATCAAGACCTTAGGTTTCCGTACCGCCTTCCAGGGTGGTCTGTCATTCAGTATCAATGACCTTATTATCCCGGATGTGAAGCAGGAATTGCTGGAGAATGCAAAAGGTGAAGTAGATGAGGTGTGGGATAACTATAATATGGGTCTGATCACCAACAACGAACGATACAACCAGATCGTTGACATCTGGAGCCGTGTGGATACCCGGATCACTGAAACACTGATCCGTGAACTGAGCAGCGATAAGCAAGGGTTCAACTCCGTTTATATGATGCTTGATTCAGGTGCCCGTGGTTCTAAACAACAGATCAAACAGCTGGCAGGTATCAGGGGATTGATGGCGAAACCAAGAAAATCCGGTTCAACAGGATCTGAGATCATTGAGAACCCGATCCTTTCCAATTTCAAAGGCGGATTGAACGTATTGGATTACTTTATCTCTACCCACGGTGCCCGTAAGGGTCTTGCGGATACAGCCCTGAAAACGGCGGATGCAGGTTACCTGACCCGTCGTCTGGTTGACGTATCACAGGATGTGGTGATCACAGAAGAAGATTGCGGTACACTGCGTGGTATTGCCACCAGTGCATTGAAAGATAATGAAGATGTAATTGAACCATTGAGCGACAGGATCGAAGGACGTACATCATTACATGATGTGTACGATCCGGTGAGTGAAATGCTGATCGTTGGTGCCGGTGAAGAGATTACTTCAGATATTGCGAAGAAAATAGAAGAAACAGGTATTGAAACCGTTGAGATCCGTTCTGTACTGACTTGCGAAAGCAAGAGAGGTTGTTGCGTGAAGTGCTATGGTAAGAACCTGGCAAGCGGCAACACTGCACAGAAGGGAGATGCGGTTGGTATTATCGCTGCACAGTCTATCGGTGAACCAGGTACACAGCTGACACTTCGTACTTTCCACGTAGGTGGTGTGGCCGGTTCTGCTGCTGTAGACTCTACATTAACAGCCAAGTTTGATGGTACGATCCAGTTTGACGGACTTCGTTCAGTAATGACAGAAGATGCCGAAGGTAAAAAAGTACAGATCGTTATCGGAAGAACGGGTGAGATCAGGAATATAGATGTTGCTACTGACAGGTTGCTGAATACGATGCATATTCCTTACGGTGCTACCTTGTTTGTGAAAGATGGTCAGAAAGTGAAGAAAGGGGATACTATCTGTTCATGGGATCCATTCAACAACGTTATCGTTGCTGAGATCAATGGTACCATGAAGTTTGAAAATGTAATCGAAGGTGTTACCTATCGTGAAGAAGCGGATGAGCAAACCGGTCACCGTGAGAAAGTGGTTATTGAAACCCGTGACAAGACAAAGATTCCTTCTATTATCGTAGATGGAGGAAAGGATAGTAAATCTTATAACCTGCCAACCGGCAGCCATATCATCCTTGATGAAGGTGAAGCGGTGAGAGCAGGTCAGGTATTGGTGAAAATAC
>CALRSN020000252.1:0-4753 GCA_943370865.1 Bordetella parapertussis | reverse complement strand
CTTCAAATTCCCCTTCACTCATCCAGCGGCCACGGACATCCTGCACCACGATGATATAGTTTTCCCGGGCATAATATTTCCAGTGCCGTTCCCATAAACGGGGAGAGAAATCTTTGCCGTAAGGAGCACAGGAATAAGGTGTCCTTGTCACGAGGATCGGGTGCTTTTCTGTTTTGTCGTTAGGAATATAGATAGCAGTAAATAATTTGATACCATCCCGCATCGGGATATACTGTTCCAGTTTGGTATAATTCTCTTTGATCCACGCCGAATCCTGCGGATCAGGTTGAGCTATTACTAACAGAACGGAAAATGATAAAAGGAGAGAGCCAATAAATTTCTTCATGCAGGATGATTTTGAAGGTTTAAATTTACTGATTCTCTGTTCACCCACATTTATATTTTATGGTAACCAATGAAGAATTGATCAGTCGTTTTTATACCGCCTTTGGACAACGGGATTTCAAGAGCATGAATGATTGCTATAGTGAGGACATTGTCTTCAGCGACCCGGCTTTTGGTATGCTGCAGGGCGATGAAGTGAGGGCCATGTGGGAAATGCTTTGTACAAACGGGAAGGACCTGGTGATCACTTTCTCTAACATACAAGCATTGGATGATGAATACTACACTTGTAACTGGGTGGCCAAATATACCTTCTCGAAGACCGGGAAGAAGGTAGTGAATTATATCAAAGCCCATATGCGGATCAAAGACGGCAAGATCATTGAACACAGTGATGCATTCAAGTTAAGCAAATGGGCGGCGCAGGCATTGGGCTGGAAAGGCGAATTCTTCGGATGGATGAACTGGTTTAAAAGAAAGGTGCAGAATAATGCGAGAAGGACCCTTTTTACTTTTATGGAGAAAAAAAATATCCCACAAAGCCAATAAGCTAAAGAGATTTTCTTTGAGCTCTCTGTTTCTTTGTGGGAAAATATTAATCTTCCAACACTCCAAACTTACCAGCACTTACATCGGAGATAGCCTGTTCCAGTTCTTCCCAGGTATTCATCAGGAAAGGGCCGTATTGGGCAATCGGTTCATTAATGGGTTCACCGGATAAGATAAGAACGATGCTGTCTTCGGTTGCTTCAATCGTTATTTCTTCGCCATCATTTTTAAACAATACAAAATGATCTGTATCCGCTGAACTGCCGTTGATCAATGCCGTTCCTTCCACCACCAGCATCCCCGTATTATAGTTGGCAGGGAAGTTGAAATCTGCACTTGCTCCTTTTTTCAACCTGGCATTATACACATGAACAGGAGTGAAAGTTGATGCAGGCCCTTTGAGATCCTTATATTCTCCTGCGATCAATTCGATAAAGCTCTTTCCATCTCCTAACAAGTAGCGGCTCATTTTATCTTTGCTGATCTCCTGGTATTTGGGGGCAGTCATCTTATATTTTGCAGGCAGGTTCACCCATAGCTGTACCATCTGGAATAGGCCACCGGCTTTACTATATGATTCTTCATGGTATTCTTTATGCAATAAACCGGAAGCCGCCGTCATCCACTGCACATCACCTTCACCAATGACGCCACTGTTGCCGGCACTATCATGATGGGCAATGCGGCCATGATAAGCGATAGTCACTGTTTCAAATCCCCTGTGCGGGTGCACTCCAACACCTCTCAATTTATCAGAAGGAGGAAAATCCACCTTAGCACCATAGTCCATTAAAAAGAAAGGACTCATTCTTTTTTTATCAATTTTACCTCCCGGGAAAAAGCCATGCACACGAAAACCATCTCCCACCATATGTGGTGGCGGAGGTGCAATGATGGCTTCAATTGATTTTTTGTTGCTCATAAAACTCCTTTATTTTATCGGTACTTCCATTAATAATAGTTCTGCATGACTGTCTGCTTTGATCTCCAGTGTATCTGTTTCAGTAATGCCCAGCCCGTCTCTTCTGTTCAATGACTGCCCGTTAATTGTAACATCACCCTCTATCACAAAAGCATACACCCCGTTATTACTATTTTTAAGTGTATAGCTGGTGCTGAAATCCTTATCCAGTTTACCCAAACTGAACCAGGCATCCTGGTTGATCTGCACACCTCCGTCAGCGGTACCAAGCGGAGATACGACTGTTAGCAGTTTATTATGCTTATCCATATCAGCAAATGTTTGCTGATCATAACGGGGTTCAATATTCTTTACTTTCGGGAACACCCAGATCTGGAAGAATTTCACTTCTTTGTCATGGCTCTTATTTTTTTCTGAATGCTGAATACCTGTTCCTGCACTCATTGCCTGCACATCTCCCTGTTTGATCACCTGTTTGTTGCCCATGCTGTCCTGGTGTTCCAGGTCGCCGGAAGTAGGTATAGAAATGATCTCCATATTATCATGCGGGTGGGCGCCAAAGCCCATACCGGCAGCAACCGAGTCATCATTCAATACCCGAAGAGCACCAAAATGAACTCTTTCCGGGTTATGATAACCTCCAAAGTTGAATGTGTGATAAGAATCTAACCATCCGTGGTTGGCGTGGCCTCTTGTGTTGGCCTTGTGAAGAATGGTTTTCATAAAAACTCCTTTTTTGCCCTTCAATGCTGAAGGGTATGTTTAGTTGAATTAAGCGGTTATTTTTTCTGCAACCAGTTTTTCTGATAACCAGAGAAACTCGGTGATGAAATTATGCACGGCATTCTGGAACGATTCATCCAGCAGTTCACCATCAGGGCCGAACTTTTTATCTACTGCCGGTGTGATCAGCATATAAGGGGAAGCTATGCCGAATAAGGCAGGCACCAATTGCAACAATTGCTGTGAAGCTCTCATACCTCCCATAGCACCAGGTGAAGCCGTCACGATTCCAAAGGGCTTGTGATGTTGTTTCGGAAAATGATCCAGCATGTTTTTCATAGCAGGAGAGTAACTGCCATTGTATTCGGGGGTAACTAATATAAAAGCATCGGTCTCAAACACCCGTTGCGCCAGCGGCTGCAATTCAAGCGGAGCTTTTTCCGCGGTTACCCAAACAGATTGAACCGGAGGAACAGACCAGTCCTTCATGTCAATAATATCCACTTCATGTGCTGTATTTTGAGTGATCCATTTTTTTAAGTACAAGGTCACACGGCGGGTAACACTGTTTATTCTTGGACTTCCTGATATGATCTCAATTTTCATTTTTCTTGTTTTGTTGTACAAAGGTATATAATCAATGTTTAAACATCAAATATTTATTCTTATGGCTTTGTTAAGCTTATTACCGGCTGTGAATAAATAAACGGGGCATATACTTTCATTTTTTGCCCACTGAAATTGAATCCTTTAATTTCGGAGGATATAACAGGTTAACATGTTCAACAGAAGAAAGTTCATTCAATCCTCGGCCTTTGGATCCTTCGGTTTATTACTAGGCAAAGTTGCTTCAGCATCCCCGGAAACAGTTGCTATAAAAGGAAAACCCGTGGTGATCTCCACCTGGGATGCCGGACTGGCCGCCAATAAAGCCGCCTGGGAAGTATTAGGAAAAGGAGGCAGGGCCCTCGATGCGGTAGAGAAAGGAGTGATGGTGACGGAAGCTTCTAAGAATTGTTGTGTGGGTCTGGGGGCTAATCCCGACCGGGATGGTTTTGTAACACTGGATGCCTGCATCATGGATGAATTTTCTAATTGCGGCAGTGTGGCTTTTTTAGAGCGGATCAAACACCCGATTGCTGTAGCGAGAAGAGTGATGGAAAAAACGCCGCATGTAATGCTGGTGGGCAGCGGGGCACAACAATTTGCCGTGGCGGAAGGATTTACGTTAGAGGAACAAAAACTCTCACCAGAAGCACAGGTCAATTATGATAACTGGTTAAAAGAATCGCATTACAAATCACCCGCCATAAACGTAGAAAACAAACAGGGCCACGGGCCATTTGCCCCACATAAGCTGGACAATGGTGAATGGAATCATGATACCATCGGTATGGTGGCGATGGATACCAATGGCAATCTTAGTGGCAGTTGCACCACCAGTGGTGCCGGTTTTAAAATGCGGGGCCGTTTGGGTGATTCGCCGATCATTGGTGCCGGGTTGTTTGTAGATAATGAAGTTGGGGCCTGCACCGCTACCGGGCAGGGGGAAGATGTGATAAGAGTAGCCGGTTCCCATTCCGTGGTGGAACTGATGCGGCAGGGATTATCACCCGAAGCGGCCTGTAAAAAAGTGATCGAAAGAATTGTAAAAATCAAGAGGGAAAAAGCAAAAGATATCCAGGTGGCCTTCCTGGCTCTCAATAAAAAAGGCCAGGTGGGGGCTTATGCTATCCATCAAGGTTTCAGTTTTGCTATTAAGAATGGAACCAGGGAAGAGTTGGTAAAAGCAAAATTTGTAATGCCCTAAGCCTAAAGTTGAAAATTACTATGGAGCCCGTAAAGTATATCATTGAGATAGCCACTTCCGATTTTGAAACAACAAAGTCGGCTGTGGAAGGTGGTGCAGACCGGATAGAACTTTGTGCCAATTTAGCGGAAGGCGGAACGACACCATCTTATGGTACTATCATACAATGCCGGGAAGCTTTTACGGTTCAATTATTTCCCATCATCCGGCCAAGAGGCGGTGATTTTTTATATACTGAAGAGGAATATTCCATTATGCTGAAAGAAGTGAAACTCTGTAAACAACTGGGTTGTGATGGAGTGGTCATCGGTTTATTAAACAGCGATGGAAGTATAGATAAAAAAAGAACAGCAGCACTGGTGGAAGCAACATATCCCTTAAGCGTTACGTTTCACCGGGCTTTT
>CALRSN020000251.1:0-4755 GCA_943370865.1 Bordetella parapertussis | reverse complement strand
AGCAAACTGATTTTCTTCCCTCCAATTTCTAAATCTCTCAACGTCTAATTCAATCCCATTAACCATATTAACATCTACATGAATTTCAGATAATTTAAAATCGATGTTGTGTTCAAAAAAATCCAAATAGGGCTTATTAAATCCTTTTTGCTCAGACAGTTCTTTTACGATTTTTTTTATCGCCTCATTATCCTCCTTAACCCTGTTATAAATTCCATGTGAAATAAATATTGGCTTAAATTCATCTGCAATATTTGATTTTAGTAAATCAAATTGTTGATCGCTTGTCAAATTAGAAGATATCCTATACACAAACCTGCTACTTCCTTGAATCATCCCCTGGTTTACCAACCGCTTATAAGGTTCCTCATGACCGATATAACCGAGATCAAACAATACCTTGGTCCACATGCGGCTGTATAATAAATGACCCACAGCATGTTCGGTGCCGCCGATATATAAATCCACCTGGTTCCAATAATCAGATAATTTCCTGTCGCAGAATGTTTCTGCATTCTGCGGGTCCATATACCGTAAGAAATACCAGGACGAACCGGCATAGCCGGGCATCGTACTTGTTTCAAGCCCTCCATTCTCTGCTCCAAACTGGTTGATCCAGTCCGGGATATTGGCTAAAGGCCCCTGGCCTTCGGGTCCGGGTTTATAACTTTCCACATGCGGTAACTGCAACGGCAATTCTTTTTCATCTAACGGGTACGCAATTCCATTTTTCCAAACAATAGGAAATGGCTCACCCCAGTAACGCTGGCGGCTGAAACCGGCATCCCGCATTTTATAATTCACCTGCCGCTTGCCGATACCCAGTTCTTCAATTTTATTGATGGCCACCCCAATCGCATCTTTCATCAGCAGGCCATTTAAGAAACCGCTGTTTTGCAGGGTCGCTTCCTTGGTGGGGTTGGCTTCTTCACCATTGAAATGTTCACCAATGATATTGGTGACAGGTATATTAAAATGTTGGGCGAAGGCAAAGTCACGTTGATCACCACAGGGTACGGCCATGATAGCCCCGGTGCCATAACCGGCCAGTACATATTCGGCGATCCAGATCGGGATCTGCCGGCCATCAAATGGATTGATAGCATAGGAACCCGTAAAACAACCAGTGATCTGTTTTACTTCTGACTGGCGTTCCCGGTCACTCCTGCTTTTTACATAGTGCAGGTATTGATCAATCGCTTCTTTTTGTTCTGGCGTTGTTATTTCGGTCACCAGTTCATGCTCGGGTGCCACTACCATAAAATCAACTCCGAAAATGGTATCAGGTCTCGTGGTGTAAACCGTGAGTTTTTTAGTATGCCCCTTTATTTCAAAATCCATTTCAGCACCCTGCGATTTACCGATCCAGTTGCGCTGCATTTCCTTCATGCTGTCGCTGAAATCAACTGTCTCCAATCCTTCCAGCAAACGATCTGCATAGGCCGTAATGCGCAAATACCATTGCCGCATTTTCTTTTTCTCCACCGGGAAACCACCTCTTTCACTTACCCCGTTCACCACTTCATCGTTCGCCAGCACCGTACCCAATGCTTCGCACCAGTTCACTTCACCGTATTTGCTGAAAGCAAGACGATGGTCCATCAGGATGCTTTGCTGCTGTGCTTCATCAAAGGCTTTCCATTGCTCTGCAGTGAAGTCCATGGACTGACTCCCCTCTGTTTCAAATTTCTTTACCAGTTCACTGATCGGTTTTGCTTTGTTTTCCTTTTTATCATAATAACTATTGAACAATTGCAAAAAGATCCATTGCGTCCATTTGTAATAGTTCGGGTCGCTGGTTTGCACTTCGCGGCTCCAGTCGTAGCAAAAGCCGATATTATCTAATTGTGATTTGAACGTAGCAATATTCTTCTTCGTGGTTTCGGCCGGGTGCTGGCCGGTATCGAGTGCATACTGTTCCGCAGGCAACCCAAAACTGTCAAAGCCCATTGGGTGCAGGACATTGAATCCTTTCAGTCTTTTGTAGCGGCTGTAAATATCCGAAGCAATATAACCCAGCGGGTGGCCCACATGCAACCCGGCACCACTTGGATAAGGGAACATATCGAGCACATAATACTTGGGCTTGCTGAAATCATTGTCCACTTTATAGGCATTGGATGTTTTCCATTGTTCCTGCCATTTCTTTTCAATATCCCTGAATTGGTATTCCATGTATCAGTTTACAGTTTGTATTTTCTATTTATGAAGAGCAGCGGACAGAACCCTGAACGGAGCGTCGCAAGGGACGGTGAGCAGGACTAGCTGAGCTGGCTAAAAATTCTTTAACAATATCTTTCCCACAGATGGCAATATGAGCCTTTGGTAATCGTTTAAATGGTCGCAAAAATACTGATTGTAGCCCTTAAACTGCTATTTTTGCTGCAACCCGTAAAATTCAAAATTCTATCGCATGTCTCAATCAGGAAAAGCTTCTATCAAACGTGGTAAACCCTCCTATTTTATGTCCATCCTGGGGGTAACGCTGGTGTTGTTCTTCTTAGGGGTGATCGGATGGCTGGTGATCAATGCCAACAAGATCGTTAAGAATTTAAAGGACGATGTAACCGTGAGTGCCTACCTGCGGGGCGACCTGAACCCCAAGGATAGTGTGGCACTGGTGACCTACCTGGGTGCCAAGCCCTATATCAAAAACTACGTCTATGTGACCAAGGAAATGGCGAAGGAGAAATACCTGAAAGATGGCAATGAAGGCTGGGATAAGATCCTGACCGAAAATCCCCTGCCCAACAGCATCGACTTCAAAGTAAAGGAAGAATACCTGAACACCGATTCACTGAAAGCGATCCGGGCCGACCTGGAGCAGCAGACCTATGTGAGCGAAGTGGCTTACCCGGAAGCTGTGGTGGGCAAAATGACCGAGAACCTGCGGACAGCCAGTATCGTGATGCTGGTGCTGGCCATCATTCTCGCTATCGTCGTTATTATCCTGATCGATAATACCATCAAACTGGCTATGTTCAGTAACCGTTTCCTCATCAAAACCATGCAAATGGTGGGTGCCACCCGCTGGTTCATTGCCAAACCCATGAATGTAAGGGCGGTTATCAACGGGGCTATCAGCGGTGTAATTGCCGTAGTGGCCATCTGGTTCCTGGTGATGGTGGCTGAAAGATATATTCCCTGGATGAAAGCGGCCCATGATAATACCAGCCTGTTCGTCTTGTTTGCCGGGCTTATTTTCATCGGTATCTGCATCACGGTATTCAGTACCCACCGCAGTGTGCTGAAATATTTGCGGATGAAGCTGGATGATTTGTATTAAAGGACGACAGTCCACGGACGATGGACCACAAACGACGGTAGTAAGCGGCTATGGACTATTGACCATCGACTATGGACTTTTTCCTATATTGCAGACCCAAAAACACATGAAATGAGTGATAAGCAGGCAACGCCTTCCATGTTTACGAAAGAAAATTATTTGTGGATGCTGGTCGGCATCGTGGTGATTGCCATTGGCATGTTCCTGATGTCGGGCGGAAAAAGTACCGACCCGGCTGTGTTTAATGAGAAAGAAGTATACAGCAGCACCCGCATCACGGTGGCCCCGATCCTGATCCTGGCCGGGCTGGTGATCGAGATCTTTGCGATCTTCAAAAAACCGAAAGCAGCTAATTAATTATACGGTTACAACCTGTTGAAAAGCGATGGATCCTTCATCGCTTTTTTATTATCAAATAGTTCCTAACTTGTTTACCTGTTTAAATTATATCCATGGGCATTGTTGAAGCAGTCGTCATCGCCATCGTAGAAGGGTTAACAGAGTTTCTTCCCGTTTCGTCCACGGGGCATATGATCATTACCAGCTCCCTGCTGGGTATTCATAAAGATGAATTCACCAAGTTGTTTGAAGTGTCCATCCAGTTTGGCGCTATCCTGGCCGTGGTAGTATTGTACTGGAGAAAATTCATCGAGTTTCACCGCTGGCAGTTTTATGTGAAGCTGATCGTGGGTGTGATCCCTGCACTGGCACTGGGTTTTTTATTTTCCGATAAGATCGACGCCTTACTAGAAAGCCCGACCACTGTTGCGGTTTCTTTACTGGTGGGCGGCATTGTACTGCTATTCATTGATAAGATCTTCAAGAAACCTTCTATAGAATCTGACGACCAGGTAAGCTATACCAAAGCCTTTATCATCGGTCTCTGGCAAACCATTGCGATGGTACCCGGTGTCAGCCGCAGTGCGGCTACCATTGTTGGTGGTATGCAGCAAAAATTCACCCGGCATTTAGCAGCCGAGTTTTCTTTTTTCCTCGCCGTGCCCACCATGTTTGCTGCCACGGCTTATTCTTTATTCGTAAAAAAATGGGAAGCAGCAGGTGTGGTAAGAAAAGGGTACGAGATCATCATGTCAACCCGGGAGAATACGATTGCTTTTATCGTGGGCAATGTTGTCGCTTTTGTGGTGGCCATGCTCGCCATCCGTTTCTTCATCAATTACCTGAAAGTGTACGGTTTTAAAGTATTTGGCATCTACCGTATCATTGCGGGTATCATTCTCCTTATTTTATTAGCTACCGGGATCATCGAAAGATAAAATCCCTCAAAAAGGGTATGGCAGTATGCCGGATTTTTATCTACCTATGCTGAAAATACCAGCATATGAAAAAAATCCTCTTCGTTCTGGCAGCGGCCTTCCTGCAGTTGTCTTGTACCAATTATGGTGATAAAGTATCCAAAGACTTTATGGAAGTGTATTATAAAGATGGAGTAAGTAAAGAGGAAGCCC
>CALRSN020000250.1:0-4763 GCA_943370865.1 Bordetella parapertussis | reverse complement strand
GACTATAAAAGTCATCAGCTCCAACTACGGGCAATACCGTTCCAACGGGCTGGCAATGGATGTGGGGTTACTGTATAGTGATACGGCTAAATTGCTTTCTGCGTCATTCGTTGCCAAAAATATGGGAACGCAGTTGAAAAAATATGACGGTACAGACCCGGATGATCTTCCTTTTGACCTGCAAATAGGATTAACGAAGCGACTGGAAAATGCCCCTTTTAGTTTTTCAGTCACAGCGCAACGTTTACACCAGTTTGACATCAGCTATAACGATACCTCCTTTAATAATGAGAACGGGTTCACCAACGGAAGTAATAAGAAATTCTCTTTTGATAAATTATTCCGGCATTTTGTATTTGCCACCACCATTCATTTAGGAGACAAGGTGGAAGTACAGCTGGGTTACAATCATCTTCGCAGAAAAGAATTGAGTATTGGAGATGCCGGGAATGGATTAAACGGCTTCTCTATGGGATTGGGTGTTTTACTGAACAAACTGAATATCCGTTTTGCCCGGACCAATTACCAGAATAATACAGTGTTTAACCAGTTGGGCCTGAATATGAAGCTCAATGAGTACTTTGGGTTAGGCAAATTTGGCAAACGAATCGGCTGGTAACCGCCTTCATTTTTTTATACAAGAGCCGTTTCTTTTTCTTCCTTAAAGGCTTCTCTTGGTTTTAGCCCGAGTAATTGGAACATGAGATTGTCCTCATCAAAAGAAGGATTAGGAGTTGTCAGTAATTTATCACCTGCAAAAATAGAATTGGCACCGGCCATAAAACAGAGGGCTTGTTCGGCTACAGACATATCATTTCTTCCGGCGCTTAATCTTACCATTGCTTTGGGCATCAGAATTCTTGCCGTGGCAATCATACGCACCATATCCCAAATATCTACTTTCCTGTTATTTGCCAACGGTGTGCCTGCAACGGGAACTAATGCATTGATGGGCACACTCTCCGGGTGTTCAGGCATGGTAGATAAAGTATGCAGCATTTTTATCCTGTCGGCATGTGTTTCGCCAAGGCCAATGATCCCACCGCAACAAACAGTAACACCGGCTTTGCGGACATTGTCTAATGTTTGCAAACGGTCATCGTAGGTTCTTGTGTGAATGATCTCTCCGTAGTATTCGGATGAGGTATCAAGATTATGATTGTAAGCATACAGGCCTGCATCCGCTAATTTCTTAGCCTGGTCTTCTGTCAGCATTCCCAGTGTGCAGCACACTTCCATGCCCATACTATTCACTCCTTTTACCATATCCAGTACCCGGTCGAAGTCTTTGTTGTCTCTTACTTCTCTCCAGGCAGCACCCATGCAAAATCTTGTGCTGCCGGCCTCTTTCGCTTTGGCAGCGTATTCCATTACTTCTTCTTTTTTTAGTAATGCCTGCACTCCTACACCTGTATCATAACGGGCTGCCTGTGGACAATAAGCACAGTCTTCTGAACAACCGCCTGTCTTGATGGATAATAAAGTACATACCTGGACTTCGCCGGTGTCATTATATTCCCGGTGAACAGAAGCAGCTTTGTAGATGAGGTCAAGCAGGGGTGTATTATAAATATCTTTTATTTCTTCTGAAGTCCAATCGTTTTTTAACTGCATAAATTGGTTTTCTTTTCTATTTAATATAAATGCTTGAATCGCTGAGCAAAGGTAATTGTTGGCCGAAATATTTATTGAAAAGGACCCGGAAAGTATTGACATTGCTCATGCCTGTATAAAGTTGATGGTAATTGCCATCCGGGAAATAAAAGGCTGAGTAATTGCTGAACGCATCTTCTTTGCGGCTTCCGGGCAGGTCATTTATCCCATGATCACTTAATATAATAATAACTGCCTGACCATTGGTCTGGGTAAGAACCCGGGTGAGCAGCTGGCTGATATGAGCGTTGCTGTAGGCCACATAATTCTTAAATCTTTCTTTATCCTTTATCATGGCAGGGCCAAATACGATTTCATCAGGGTAAGCTTTCCCTGCTGAATCATAAAAGTAGGGGAAGTGCGGCATCTCCAGGTGTGTATAGACGAATTTTGGCGAGGAAGCAGGCAGGGCAGCTATTGCTAATAACGAATCGCTTACCTGCCGGTTATAACTTTTGTATTTACTAAGATGTTCTTTGTTATCGAGCTGCTGTTTACGAATCAGCCGTTCTCTTAATACCGGGAAAAATTCCGGAAGAATATCCCTCCTGATGCAGTTCCAAAAAGTATTATAAAAAATGATCGCTGAGGGAGTAGTACTCAAAAAATCTTCTCGTTTAACAGAGATGGTTTTGCCAATATCAAAAACAGAGAGATTGTAAAGGCCGTAGTCTTGCTCGTTTAATAGCTTAAATACAGGTGCATTTTTTATAGCTGCAATAGCCAGGTTATAATGATAAGGTTTTGCTACGCTGGCCCCTTTCATCCAGTCAACATATTGCATGCTGAGGATCGAGGTCATGGAAAAAGCCGTATTGTTATAATTGCTTCTCGCATTGTTGATGAGAAGGAATTTCTTTTCAATGAGAAAACTGTCAAGGCTGTTATAAGCTGCACCTAAAACAGTTTGCTGGTAGGTGGTGGAAGGGTAGCCGTCTGCAACAATAAAGTAAATATCAGGGCGGGCGGGAGATAATTGTTTGCTGTCGAAACTGGGTAAGCTGCTATTTTTTTGATTGCTTTCTGGTAATTGTATGAAAGTCCACAATTCGATGGATAAATACAACAAGAATAAGACGTTCAGGTAAGCAGTAGCATTATAAACTGATCTCGCCTTGCTGAGTCTATATAAGATAGCTGTATAAGGAACAAAGAGCAGGGGTAAAAGAATTTTATAATGGGAAAGAGGAAAAAATACTGAAGATCCGGCAAGCAATTCCTTGATATTTCCGAAATACAGGTATAGTATCCCGGTAATAGTTGCCGCCAGAGCAGCCTTGCTTTTATTTTTAAAAAAAATAGTAAAAAGAAAAAATAGTATGAGGAGTGCAGCTGTAATAACCAGGAATGCTATCGAAAGATCCAGTTTGCCCGTAAGGCCTGCAAACTGGTTATAAATGCTTACTGTAAAGAATACAGGAAGCAGGAAGAGGTGCAGAAACCATTTTCGGGCAACTGGTGTTATTTTTTTTAATGCAGGCAATTCAGCGATTTAATGAATAAATGTAACCGTTATTCTTCAATGAATATGGCCTGGTCTTTTAACAAAGGAAGCTGCTGTTTGTATTCTGTATTAAGCAGTAACCGCAGAAAATTCACATTGGTAAGACTGTCGCCGTATGCAGCATAGTTTTTACCCGGTGTATATAACGACAGCTGGTTCAGGTACCAGTATTTGAGATCAACTTCTTCGGTAAAATGCCGGAAGCCATGGTCACCCATCAGGATGATGATGGGTGGGACCCGTGATTCCTTTAAAATTTGATCGATCAATTCAAGGTATTTTTTATTGCCATATTGTAAGTATTGCACATAAGCGGCTTTATCTGTCTGGTTACCTTCTGTTAATTTTTCGAGAGGCCGTTCCTTTCCGTCTTTATCAAAATAGTAGGGATAATGCGGCAGGTGCAGGTGGGTCAGGGTCAGCTTTGGCGCAATGGATGTTGTTGTTACTTCTTTTTGGGTCAGGCTGTAAATATTCTCGTTATTGTGAAGAAACCCATACGCCATTCTTTTGATCTCACTTTTTGTTTCCAGGTTTGTTACGAGATGATAGCGGATATCCCGGTTAAAACGGCTGATAAAAGTTTGCCCCGTGATCAGCTTGGTCTTTACCGGTAAAAAAGTTACTTCGGTCCTTGCCGGTTGCCCGTCGAAATCGAAGATGGAATAATTGCGAAATATATAACCTTCAGATTGCAGAAATTGGAGAAACCTGTTATTTTTTATGGTGGAGTAGCACAAAGCGAGGTCAGATTGATCTGCTTTTTTTTGTGCCCTTATATCCAGGTAGTCCATATTTAAGGTGGAGGCTACAGAATAGGGTGTAAAATTATAATTGCTGCTACTGTAAGGAATTGTATGAAAACCTCTTGCTGCCAGGTCATTAATAAAAGCACTGTTATCGAAACCGAATTTTTCTTTTAGTGTTGTATTGCCAACATATTCGTCTGCTATAATGAAATAGATATCAGGTTTCGGGCAATCCTTACAAGGGACCATTCCATTCGGAATTGTTGCCTGTTCCTGTTTTGAACTTCCAATGACCTTAGTCAGCAGCATTACGGTATCAACAGCAATAAGAATGATGAGCAGTGAAGTCAGGTAGAAGGAGAGTTTGACCAGCGGCTTTTTTCTTCTTTTTATAAGAACCAGTACGAGCAGGAAAAGAGCCAGGGTGGCCGGAAGGATAAAAGAATATTTGGAAGCGAAAGTTTCCGGGAAATATTTCTTCAAGCTATCATGCACACTGCCAAAGAAAAAGTGGAAGGCCATGATGCAGAAAGAGGCAACCCCCGCTTTGATGAAATTCCGGTAAAAAAGCCAGAAAAGGAATAATAGTATTGCTGAAACACCACAATAAAGACCAGTAAGCAAAAGTGCGTCTTTCACCGATACAAAATCATAGTTCTCCATACAGCCGTGCAGCACAAAGAAGACGGGCAACAGGAAAAGGAACAAGGGAACAGCGGAGATTCGTTTCATGTAAAAGTTCAGTTTTTCTGCAAACCGGGACAAAACTATAAAAGCACGGGTATTCCGGGCATTTAATTTTACTGGGTTCTTTATCCGGCGCCGGGAATAGTTTATTTTCGGCCCTGATATATGGA
>CALRSN020000249.1:0-4767 GCA_943370865.1 Bordetella parapertussis | reverse complement strand
AAAAGAAGCCATCAATACGATGCACCGTGCCCTGAGTGAGTATGTGATCGAAGGAATAAAGACCACGATTCCTTTTCATTTGCAATTAATGAAGGATGAACGCTTTCTTGCCGGGGACTTCAATACCAAGTTTCTTGAAGGTTTCGAGCTGAAATAATATACTGTTACAGTAGTAATGTTAAACCCCTGTTAGTAAACAGGGGTTTTTTATGTGCCGGGCGATCCAATTTTCATTTTAACAATCCGTAATAAAACTTTTGCCCACTGTTTGCCTTCTATGGTATGTGATACAGTTTTGGACGTTTTGGAAAATCAAAAAATCATTAATAGTATGAAAAAGGTAACTCTACTCTCAACATTTGTTTTACTCATTGCTGTTTTTATCAGCAGTTGTGTAAGAACCGTCAACGTAAACGCAGATGAAAATTATTGGCTTAACCAGGAAAGGGGTGATGTAGTCTACAGCGATGCATATTGTGGCTACTATGTAGTGGAAACATTGTATGGCTACTCCATTCTTCGCTCCACCGGCAGCAGCCGTCCTTATGAAGGTGATATTATGTATGGTAACTTTGGTAACTATGGTACCCGTAATTACTATAACTATTCTGCCGGTATAGTAGTGTCGGCGCAGGTTGTTGAATATGATCTTTCCTATGTGGATGCACAGATCGCCTTAGAGTATTATTGCCCCAGCTATGGTAAGAATGCTGAAGCAAGGATCAAAAACTCAGGTGCTGTCAAAATCGCAAGGCCCAAATAATCTCCATAAAGTTCCAATAACTAAATCCCGGTAATCAACCGGGATTTTTTACTTTTAGGAACAAACGCTGACCTCATGCAAAAACTTTTATTTCTCCTTGCATTGCTTGCCACGACATTTTTACCAGCACAATCAGTAAAAAAAATTCATAGTAAAGCTGTACTGGTGGATACACATAATGATGTGCTTTCATCAGGTGTACTAGATGGTATTGACATCTCCAAACGGGTGAAGGAAGGACATAGTGATCTTGACCGCTGGAAAGAAGGGGGAGTGGATGTGCAATTTTTCTCTGTATGGACCGGCGACAAGCCTCGCAACAAGGAAGGTTTTTTCCAGGATGCCAAACAAGAGATCGACTCGCTGAATATACTGGTACTAAAAAATCCATTCCGAATGACGCTGGCCCGCAATTACCAGGAAGTCAAAAAAGGGATACGACAGGATAAATTGGTAGCATTGATCGGTGTGGAAGGCGGCCACATGATTGAAAATGACCTGGGCAAACTGGAAGAATTGTATAAGCAGGATATGCGGTATATGACCCTGACCTGGAATAACAGTACTTCCTGGGCCAGCAGTGCCATGGATGAAACTTTACATGCAGATTCACTGAGACAGAAGGGGCTTACGGATTTTGGGAAACAGGTGGTTAGAAAAATGAATGAACTCGGCATCATCGTGGATCTTTCACACACGGGGGAGCAAACTTTTTATGATGCGTTAGCTATCACCACCAAACCGGTTTTGTTATCTCATAGTTCAGTATGGAGTATTTGCCCGGTATTCAGAAATGTTAAGGATGATCAAATAAAAGCCCTGGCCAAAAATGGCGGGGTTATTTGTATTAATTTTTATTCAGGATTTATTAGCAGGGAATATGATCAGTGTTCCACTTACCTGAACGGACCGGGTAAAAAGATCATACAAGATTCTTTATTTGCTATGCTTCATGATTCTGCAGCAATGAAAACGCAATGGCAGCAGTATTATGATGCGGAGATGAATAAGGTAAGACCTTCTATCGGGCAGTTAGTGGATCATATTGATCATATCGTAAAGCTGGTGGGAGATGATTATGTGGGCATCGGTTCGGATTATGATGGGGTGGGCTCCTTACCTGTCGGGCTGGAAGATGTAACAACGTATCCGAAGATCACAGAAGAATTATTCCGGAGAGGGTACTCAAAGAAATCCATCAATAAAATTTTAGGTGGTAATGTGCTGCGGGTGATGAAAGCAAATTTCAGGTAGAACCTGTTCAATAATCAAAAAAGGCTGATAAGATTTCTTATCAGCCTTTTTAATACTTATATAACCCCCGGATTATCTCAGGAATAACATCTCACGGTACTTTGGCAAATACCATTCCCTGTCATCCACCAGCAATTCCAGTTTATCGACATGATAACGGATCTCGTCGAAGAAAGTATCTTTTACCTGGCTCTGGTAAGCGATGGCTTTCGTTCTTGTATTGTCAATATTGTTGGCAATTTTACGGGCATCGATCATTTTCTCCACCAGGTCGCTAGTCTTGTTGATATGCTCAGAGATTTTTTCCAGTATTTGTTTCTGGTTGGCAAAACCTGCTTCAGTTATACCGGCTTCTTTCAACCCACGGATATTATTGGCCAGCAGGTTCTGGTAGCGGATGGCTGCCGGAAGAATATGGCTGGTAGCGATCTCACCCATAATGCGGCTTTCGATCTGTACTTTCTTAATGTACTTTTCCAGCTCGATCTCATGCCTTGCTTCCAGTTCGCTATGCGAATAGATATTATTGCTTTCGAATAATTTCTTGGCTTTTTCTGTTACCATCGCATCCAGTGCCAGTGGTGTGGTTTTAACATTCGCTAAACCTCTTCTTTCCGCTTCTTTAGCCCAGGCATCACTGTAACCATCACCCTCAAACAGTACTTTTTCACCAGCAACAATGTATTGGCGGATCACATGCATGATAGCGATCTCTTTTTTCTCACCTTTTTCGATCAGTGCATCTACCTCTTTTTTGAATTGCTTCAGTGTTTCCGCCATGATCGTATTCAATACGGTCATCGGGTTCGAACAGTTGGCAGAAGAACCCACTGCACGGAATTCAAATTTATTACCGGTGAAGGCAAAGGGTGAAGTACGGTTACGGTCAGTATTATCCATCAGCAGTTCAGGAATGCTCTTATGAATATCGATCTTCAGCATACTCTCATCGGTCTCATCCATCTTTTCAGACACTCTTTCTTTTACATCATTCAGTACTTTACTCAAATACTGACCAATAAAAACAGAGATAATGGCAGGAGGAGCTTCATTAGCACCCAAACGGTGATCGTTCGGCGCTGAAGCAATGGAAGCTCTTAGTATATCTGCATAATCATGTACTGCTTTGATCGTGTTCACAAAGAAAGTCAGGAACATGAGATTGGTCTTCGGTGTTTTACCGGGAGCCAGCAGGTTCACACCTGTATCAGTTGCCATACTCCAGTTGTTATGCTTACCACTACCGTTGATACCGGCAAATGGCTTTTCATGCAGTAACACTCTCAGGCTGTGACGACGTGCCACTCTTTCCATCACATCCATCAGTAAAGAGTTGTGATCTACGGCCACACTTACATCTTCAAAGATCGGGGCACACTCATACTGGCCGGGAGCCACTTCATTATGTCTTGTACGTAAGGGAATACCTAATTTATAAGCTTCATTTTCAAAATCTCTCATGTAAGCATACACTCTTTCAGGAATAGAACCGAAATACTGGTCTTCCAACTGCTGGTTCTTGGCGGAGGTATGTCCATAAACCGTTCTGCCGGTCATCACCAGGTCAGGCCTTGCATTGAACATCGCTTCATCAATGATAAAATATTCCTGCTCCCAGCCCAGTGTTACATTTACTTTGGATACATTTTTATCAAAATAATTACAAACTTCAACAGCTGCTTTATTTAAAGCCTCTGTTGCTTTCAGCAACGGAGCTTTGTAATCTAATGAATCACCTGTGTAAGAAACAAAGATGGTGGGGATACACAATGTTTTACCACCGCTGATCTCCATAATGAAAGCAGGAGAGGAAGGATCCCAGGCCGTATAACCTCTTGCTTCAAAAGTGGCTCTCAATCCGCCACTCGGGAAAGAAGATGCATCCGGTTCCTGCTGTATCAGTGCATCGCCTTCAAATTGTTCAATAGGTGTACCGTCACTTTTCAATGTAAAGAAAGAATCATGCTTCTCTGCCGTAGTTCCTGTCAACGGCTGAAACCAGTGGGTGAAGTGAGTAACACCTTTACTTTCAGCCCAGGCACGGATGCCGTTCGCAATCTGGTTCGCCATTGCCCGGTCAATTTTCTGGCTGGCTTTAATAGAGGACTGCAAACTTTTGTATGCTTCATCACTGAGAAACTCACGGGCCGTTTTCAATGTAAAAACGTTGCTGCCAAAGACGCCGGTGATTCTTGGAGATTCGTCCACCTTTATTTCCGCACTGGTAGAAAGATTCTGGATCGCATTAAATCGTAGTGACATGTAATTGTATTTTAATTGAGATAAAAGTATCGAAAAATTAAAGAGGGTAAGCCCTAACCCGGCTTACCCTGAATAAAGTGTTTATTTCTTTTTGACTATGGAATGATCAGGCAAACTCATCAGGCAACTTTCATTTCGCCGAGAGCCATCATTGCTTCAGCTGACTTTACAGTTTTTACAATCCGGGCGGCTACTTTATAGGGATCAGCAGCACTGTTCGGGCGACGGTCTTCCAGCCAGCCCTTCCAGCCTCTTTCTACCGTACCGATCGGGATACGGATAGAAGCACCACGGTCAGATACGCCGTATTTGAAATCAGTGATCGCTGCTGTTTCATGTTTACCGGTCAGGCGCAGGTGATTGTCGGGTCCGTACACTTCGATATGTTCCAGTACAACAGGTCTGAATGACTCACAAATTTGTTCATAGATTTCCTGGCTGCCGCAGGTTCTCAATGTAGTATTGGAGAAGTTAGCATGCATACCACT
>CALRSN020000248.1:0-4771 GCA_943370865.1 Bordetella parapertussis | reverse complement strand
ATAAACGATTTATATAACTGGGAACATATCACCGATTTATACGAAACATTTTTACTTGAATGCTATACTGACAAACAGGCATGAAAAAACTTTTCATTATAAACGATACACTGGAAAATAAGATCACTTATTTTCACCTGGCAGCTTTTGTCATATTTCTTCCGTTTGACCGTTTATACAGTGAATTAACCCTGATCAGTCTTTTATTTCATAGCGTTATTCATGTCAAAAAAAATAAGCTCAGGGATCTTTTTACCCGGCAAAATGGACTATTGACTGCCCAATTTTTGCTGGGTTTTATTGCACTTACCTGGTCGGATGATAAGAGCCAGGGTATAAAAGATCTTCAGCGTCAACTGGCCATTTTACTTCTCCCTGTTATTTTTTCATTACTGGAAATAAATTTCGCCCGGTATAAAAAAAACATCCTCCTGTTCCTGCCTGTAAGCTGCACACTTACCATTCTATATTTATACACAGATGCCTTCCGTATTATTCTTTTCTATGACATGCCGTTGCATTCCATTTTGTGTATATCATTTATCAATCATAATTTTTCTGAACCAGTGGGCATTCATGCCACCTATCTTTCCCTGTATTCCGCTTTGTCACTGTCAGTCCTTATTCAATACATAATCGAAGAAAAAAAATCTGCCCGTTTATGTATGGGCATAATGATATTGATACTGCTGGCGGGGCTGGTACAGCTTGCCTCCAAGGCAGTACTGATATCGGTTCTATTTTATTGCTGCGTTATACTCCCCTTTTTTATTAAACGAAGGGCCTTAAGAAAAAGAATTATCATAGTAAGTCTTACCGTGTCGTCCCTCGTCGCCTTTTCAATTATTCATATTGACACCTTAAAAAGAAGATATATTGAATCCTTTAGAGAAGACCTGACTAACGCTACCCTTGATAATGAAATAGCCGAGTCACGGCTCTCCCGCTGGAAAATAGCTTTGGAACTTGTTGGCAAATCCCCCGCCTTGGGTCATGGATCCGGATCTGAAAAAAAGTTATTGAATGAAAAATATTTTGAAAATAAACTATATCAATCATACCTGCTGGAACTAAACGCACATAACCAATACCTCAGTTTTCTTATCAAAACAGGTATCCTGGGATTATTTGTATTCCTGGTCGTACTTATTGCAGGGATCGGGGCCGCCCTGCAAAATAAGGATAGCATATTCGCCTGCTTTCTTATACTGGTAATTTTTGTTTCCTTTTCTGAGAACATCCTGGATGTGAATAAAGGCATATTCTTTTATGCCTTCTTCTTTACTCTTTTTATGTACTCGGGCAAACCTTTTGCCGGAATTAGACGATTTACTAATGAGATCCGGCCAGGATCCCGATGAAATAAAGTTATATGCAGCCACTGTCAGTAGTAATAATAACATTTAACGAGGAAACCAATATCGGCCGATGTATTGAATCGGTCAGAAAAGTGGCTGATGAGATCATCGTACTTGATTCCTATTCTACCGACCAGACGGTTGCCATTGCCCATAGTTTTGGGGCAATTGTGTACCAGGAGAAATTCCGCGGGTATATCGGGCAGAAGAATTTTGCTATGCAATTGGCTTCCAACAATTATATACTCAGTCTCGATGCCGATGAAGCGTTAGACGACAGGCTTATTCATTCTATCCTTGCTGAGAAAGAAACTTTCCCGCACAGGGCTTATGAAATGAACCGCTGCACCAATTATTGCGGACGGTTCATCCGTCACGGACTTTGGTATCCAGATAAAAAGATCCGGCTCTTTGACCGCCGTATAGCACAGTGGGCCGGGTTGAACCCTCATGATAAAATTGTGTTGCAGCCAGGTTTTGGTACTAAAAAGCTGAAAGGTGACCTCCTTCACTATTCGTTTAATAGCCCGGACGATCTTGTGTGGCAAAATAACCGGTTAAGTTCTATCGCATCCGCTTCCTTATATGCTAATGGCAACCGGAGTTCCTGGTTTAAAATGCTGCTTAGGCCTTCTTGGGCATTTATTAACGGCTACTTTCTCCGACTGGGCTTTTTAGACGGTACTGATGGTTTTATAATCGCTGTCAATACATCTCACCAGGTATTTTTGAAATACAGCAAGTTGTACAGGATGCATGCCCATCAAAAAAAACTAAAATTACCTGTTCTTTCACACCCAATCTTAACTGAAAAAAAATCTGTTGCCGGTGAAGGATAAATCTCAAACACTGGTAATTCTAACACCGGGTTTCCCAAAGGATGAAACAGACAGTACCTGTTTACCTCTTCAGCAATCACTTTTACGGACAATCAGTAAAAATTATCCAACCATCAGACTCATCATACTGAGTTTCCAATATCCTTATCTTGCTTCAACCTATACCTGGAATGGGATCACAGTAAAAAGTTTTGGAGGAAAAAACAAACCGGGTGTTCAGCGATGGTGGTTATGGCAAAAAATAAAAACCGAACTCCGTCTTATACATGAACAAAACAAAATCTCCGGTATACTGAGTTTTTGGTGTGGAGAATGTGCACTGCTGGGCAGCCAATTTGCAGCAAGACATCAACTCATTCATCGGTGCTGGATACTGGGGCAGGATGCAAAAACCGGAAATAAATATGTAAACAGAATTAAGCCGGGTAAAAAGGAATTGATTGCATTATCAGATTTCATTGCCAGCGAAATGGAGAAAAACCATGGAATCCGACCATTCACGGTCATTCCACCAGGAATAGATCCGGGTATGTTCCCTTCAAACGGATCAGAAAAAACAATTGATATACTCGGAGCCGGTTCACTGATACCGCTCAAGAGGTTTGATCTTTTTATTGCATTGGTTACGGACATCAGGAAAGAATTCCCATTGCTGAGAGTGGCCATCTGTGGAGAAGGTCCGGAAAGGGAAAAACTGGAGGAACAGATCAGCCTGTTTGGTTTGAAAGAAACAATCATTTTAACAGGTGAATTACCCCATATGGAATTACTGAAACTAATGCAACATACAAAAATACTTCTTCACACTTCTTCGTATGAGGGCTTTGGTATGGTTTGTTTAGAAGCTCTATATGCCAAAGCGAAGGTCATTAGCTTTGTCAAGCCCATGAATGCGGCTATTCATAACTGGGTCACTGCTGACACAAAAGAAATAATGCTTAAGAAAATACTGGGTCTGCTGAAAACAGACACTTCTTATGAATCTGTTCTACCCTACAAAATGAAAGATTGCGCACAGAATATAGTAAAGTTATTTGAGCGGTAAATTCCCAAAAACAGTCAGCATTTTTCTGGCAATGGCTTCAGCAGACATTTCGTTTTTAAAAAAAAATGTTGCAAGTGCAGACCGGGTTTCATGATCTTCTTGTTTCAGTGATAGTAACAGCCTGTATAGGTCATCACTGCTTCCAGCATCGAAGTAAAGGCCAACCCTGCCCTTCTCAATCATTTTCATGGAAGCGGGTATTGTAGTCACAATAGGCACACAACCACATGCCATTGCCTCCATCAGTACATAACTGCCGCCTTCCTGGTGGCTGGCAGAAATGATATAATCTGCTGCACTGTACCATATTTCCATTTCATCGTATGCTACTTTACCGATAAGTATAACATTATTCTTTAATTGGGCACTTGCATTGATCCTTTCTGTCACCTCTTTCAGCATGTCATCCTCTTGGTAGATCATATACAATTTTGCATTCCGACCAGAACTAATATACTTTTCAAAAGCAACAAGAACAGTTAACGGGTCTTTATTGGCATTTAAACGGCCCGCCCATAAAAACATCTGCTCATTACCAATTGCCAGCTTTGCACGGCAGAAGGTCTTATCTCTTTTTGAAAACCCGGTAGTAGCAGCCGGTATTTCAAAGCACTTCCTTTTATTTTTAATAACTCTGGCACTAATCCACTCATCCGCTTGTTCAATGGCGGTAAAAAAATAAGCGTTGATTGATTTATCAGCCCATTGCTGGAAAATTTTTTTTCTCCTGAAAGGAACATCTGCCCTGTGCTGCAGAATGATTCTGCAGTTTCTGCCTACCGCCCTTCTTAATGCAATCACCTGCAAGGGATAAATAAACCCCTGAATCAATACAATATCCGGCTTTTCTTTCCTTAGAAACCGGTGAGTGGTAAAAGGTATTTTCCAAAAACTATTACATCCCCTGAAAAACCGGTAATGAATCTCATTGCGCTGATATGCTCCCTCATAAGCAAGATGCTTAATAAGTGTTACCGATGCTGTCTTACTTAATTCTTCTGCAAATAAATTCGAAGGCATGTGCTTTACTATCACTGCAGCCGGGGTATTTAGCTCCCTGTGAAAATGATAATTAATTTCTATGAATTTTATTTTTTTCATCAGGCTATCTCAAAAGGAATATGAGCAGCAGGGTAAAAGGATTGTATTTCATTTGCCAGCTTTATAATACCAGGTTTTACCAGCATCGTTTCCCCCTTTATTATGATCCTGTCAAAATTTGCCACCGCTTGCAACGGCACCAGTTGCAGCAAATCCTCCCCAAGGAGTTTTATTTCTCCTCCCTTGATTATCATTAATATTCCAGCTGGTATTTCTCTAAAAAAATTATGGTTTTTTTCGGTTATCACCAGATCAGCCCTCATTCCCTCTTCTACCCTGCCCCTGTCTTCCAATCCCCACACATGAGCCGGCATGACAGTAAGCATATTCAATAATTCTTCTTCATCAACCATTCCTGTATCCATTGCGATTTTAAAATGCTCCCCGCCATACCAGGAGGATGTTAATGTGGAATCAGTACCAAAAAT
>CALRSN020000247.1:0-4783 GCA_943370865.1 Bordetella parapertussis | reverse complement strand
ACTGTTCCTTCTCCTTTGATGGGATGAAACTTCCGGGCTTTTTTATAATGCTCTGCTACGGGTGTTGTTTCATTACTATATACAAAAAAACGTTTCCGGATGACTTCTTCATTGGTATCATCACTTCTGCCCGAGGTTTTCCCGCGGTTCAGCAGTCGTTTTACCAGTTCATCTTCTCCCACTTCCAGTGCCAGTACAGAAGCGATCTCGGTTTTTTTCAACTCCAGTAATTTATCCAGTGCCACGGCCTGGGCCACGGTGCGGGGGAATCCGTCAAACAGGAACCCTTTGGCTTCTTTATGCTTATCAAAATACGAATCCACCATCCCGATCACCACTTCATCTGGTACCAGCTGGCCTTTATCCATAAAGCTCTTGGCCTCCAGCCCGAGGGGTGTTTTCTGGGAGATTTCCTCCCGCAGCAAGTTGCCGGTGGAAAGATGGACCAGCCCGTATTTCTCAACCAATCTTTCTGATTGTGTGCCTTTTCCGCTACCGGGAGGGCCAAAGAGGATCAAATTAAACATAAGCTATGGCTAACCTTGGTGAAGCAACAAATATAATGTTCCGGGGCTAAAAATCCTGTTTCACCCCTAAGTTTTGATGATAATCATGCAGGCTAATGAAAAGTTAAGAACAGCTGTTTGTCATTCCCCGGGCAAACCAGCCCAACCTTGTTCCCGTAGATTTGTTATCTTAAAATGACGGATATGATAAAAACAAGACTTATACTGGTATTACTTACCGCATCCCTGCTGCAGCAATGCAGTTATTCCCAGGATAATTCATCAACCACTAATACCCCGAAAATGGACAGCAGCAGCAAAAAGAACCCCGTTTATTCAACTACAGACAGTTCTAAAGTAACCATGAGCGAAGAAGAATGGAAGAAAATATTACCCGAAGATGTTTACTATATAGCCCGCAAAAAAGGAACAGAGAGACCCTGGACAAGTAAGTTTGAGAACTTCAAAGAAAAAGGAACCTACTATTGCGCCGCCTGTGGCAATGCCTTGTTTCAAAGTGATACCAAATTTGAAAGCGGTTGCGGCTGGCCCAGTTTTTACCAACCCATTAGCAAAAGCAGTATTATTTATACCCCTGATAATACACACGGCATGGAAAGAACAGAAGTGCAATGCGGCCGTTGCAAGGCACACCTGGGACATGTGTTTGAAGACGGGCCTCCTCCCACTGGTCTTCGTTATTGTATCAACGGAGTTATCCTGGATTTTGCAAAGGCTAAAGATGCTGAAAAACAATACAACAAGGAAAAACCTCAACAATAGAGCTGATCCTCCTTATGATCGTAACCCCGCTTATCCAAAGCGGGGTTTTTTATTTTTCAAAGCAACGGCTTGTAAATACATTTACGTTCCCAAAAGAAACCGGTATGAACAATTTAAAAAAACACCTGCTGTTATCAGCATTGGCCGTTTGCCTGTTGCAAACTGGCTGGTCACAGATCGACCGTTCACAACTGATGCCTGTTGATCCAAATGTAAAGATTGGTAAACTGGCCAACGGTCTCACCTATTATATACGTAAGAACAGCCTGCCGGAGAAAAGAGTGGAACTGAGACTGGTGGTGAATGCCGGTTCTGTATTAGAGGATGATGACCAGTTGGGACTGGCTCATTTTATGGAGCATATGAATTTTAATGGCACCAAACGTTTTCCCAAAAATGAACTGGTAAATTACCTGCAGAGTATTGGTGTGCAGTTTGGGGCAGACCTGAATGCTTATACCGGTTTTGATGAAACCGTTTATATACTCCCGGTGCCGACTGATAAACCAGGTCTTGTTGACAAAGGATTAGAGATACTGGAAGACTGGGCACATAATGCAACACTTGATTCATTAGAAATAGAAAAAGAAAGAGGAGTAGTGATTGAAGAGTGGAGACTGAGCCGTGGTGCCGATGAGCGGATGATGAAACAAACATTGCCGGTACAATACCGCGGATCTAAATATGCTGACCGGTTACCCATCGGTACCAAAGAATCGCTGGAACGTTTTACCCATGCAGCGTTGAGAAATTTTTACAAAGACTGGTACCGTCCCGATATGCAGGCGGTGATTGCTGTGGGTGATATTGATGTGAACGAAATGGAGAAAAAGATCAAAGAAGTATTTGGCGATATACCTGCCGCTGCTGCTCCCCGCAAAAGAGAATCATTCCCGGTTCCTGATCACCAGGAGATACTTACCGTTGTAGCTAAAGATAAAGAGACGGCCTTCCCGGCTATTGAGGTAATGTTTAAAAAAGAAACGCAACCGGAAAAAACCATGGGTGATTATGTCCGCTATATGAACCAGATGCTGTTTACCGGTATGCTCAACAGTCGCTTCCGGGAGCTGGCATTAAAACCCAATCCACCCTTTATCGGCGCTGGTTCTTATTATGGCAGCAGCTATGCAAGGACCAAAGATGCTTTCCAGTTGTATGCCAACAGCAGCGATACGGGCATGAGTAAATCACTTAAAAGCCTGCTCGAAGAAGCCCGCCGTATCCAGTTGCATGGTTTCACCGAAACTGAATTCACTCGTCAGAAGAAACAAACACAAAGTTTCTATGACCAGGTCTTTAATGAACGGGAAAAAGAAGAGTCCTTTAAATATGTCAGTGAATACGTCAATAATTTCCTGATCAATGAACCGATACCGGGGATTGAATGGGAATATGATTTTGTCAAACAATATCTCGCTTCTGTTAAACTGGAAGACATCAACAAACTGGCCGCCGGCTGGATCAGCAAAGACAATATGGTGGTTACCATGAATGCACCGGATAAGGAAGGTGTAAAAATCCCTTCTGAAGAAGAAGTAAAAAGTATTATCAGTGCAGTGGACGTGGCCACTATTGAACCGTATAAAGAAAAAATATTGGCCAGTTCGTTAATGGATGGTAGTAAACTGAAAGCCGGTAAGATCATATCATCTGTCACTGATGAAGAACTGGGCACCACCACGCTGAAATTATCCAATGGGGTTACGGTAATACTGAAACCCACTACATTCAAAAATGATGAGATCATTGTTAGGGCTTTTAGTAAAGGCGGGCATTCCCTGGTAAAAGATGCTGATTATTATTCGGCCATCAATGCAGCTGCCATCGTACAGCAAAGCGGGGTGAGTGATTTTAATGCCGTTGACCTGGGGAATATGCTGAAAGGAAAAAACACCAGCCTGTCAGTAAACATTACTAACTACAGTGAAGGAATGAATGGAAGCACTATTCCTAAAGAAATGGAAACATTCTTACAGCTGGCCCATCTTTATTTCATTGCTCCACGAAAAGACAAAGATGCTTTCAGCTCTTTTATTACCAAACAAAAACAGGTCTATGCTAATGTGCTGTCAGATCCCCAATATTATTACAGTAATGAGTTTCAAAAACTGATGAGCAAAGATCATCTTCGTGGCGGCCGGTTCCCCAAACCCGAAGATTTTGATAAAGTAAATCTTGATAAAGCGATACAGATCTACAAAGAGCGGTTTGGCAATGCCGGCGATTTCACCTTCCTGTTTGTAGGTGCTGTAAATGAAGACAGCATCAAACCATTACTGGAAAAATATTTAGGAAGCCTTCCTTCCACCGGTAAGAAAGAGACCTTTAAGGACCTGGGCATCCGCCCTCCTGCCGGGAAAGTGGAAAAGCAGATCAACAAAGGAACAGAGCAGCAAAGCCAGGTGAATATTGTTTTTAATAATCCTGTTCCTTATAATGCCAAAGATGCTTACGCACTAAAAAGTCTCGGTGAAGTGATGAGTATTAAGCTGGTGGAACAATTACGGGAAGAGAAAGGCGGCGTGTATGGCGTGGGTGCCGGCGGGTCCATGCAAAAGATCCCTTACTCCTATTCTTCTTTTTATATTTCATTCCCCTGTGCACCGGAGAATGCAGATACATTGACCAAAGCTTCTATCGCCGAGCTGAATAAGATCATTAAAAATGGGGTTACATCGGAAGACCTTGCCAAGATCAAAGAACAGCAAAAAAGAAAGCTGGAGGTGGATATGAAGCAAAACCAGTTCTGGTCAGCCAGTTTGTTTGATGCTTATTTCTATGGCAATGATCCCAAAGCCATCTTACAAAAAGAAAAACAGATCAGTGAACTAACCGGGAAAATGATACAGGCTGCTGCCAAAAAATATGTCAACCCTGCCAAATATATCAGGGCCGTTTTAAAGCCTGAGAAAACAGAAGACAAAACACTGAAACCGTTCTAACAGCAGACCCCGCCCCGGCGGGGTTTTTTAGTACATACCATTTAAAAAATTAAATTTGTATGTCCGCATTAAAACCATGTTATGAAAATCATCAAACAGCTGGGTATCCTTTTTTTAGTAGTAGTTGCTATTGCACTGATCCTTGTATTGGTACTCCCGGTAAAACAAAAAACAGAGCGGAGCATAACGATCAATGCACCAGTGACCGAAGTATATAATTACCTGCTTAAGCTGGAAAATTTCAATAAATGGTCGGTTTGGAGCCGCAATGATTCAACAATAAAAAATACGATCACCGGTACGGATGGCACACCGGGTGCTGTCAACACCTGGGTTGGCGATCCTGCTTTATCCGGGGAAGGAAAAATGCAGATCATCAGCCTTACCCTGAATAAAAAAATAAAATACCATCTCAATTTTGAAAAGCCTCACCGAATGGAAGCTGATTCTGACTTTTCACTGGAAGAGATCAACGGGCAAACCAAAGTGACCTGGGATTTTGAATTAGCCACGCCGAGGCCATCTAATATTTTTAATCTCTTCTCCAGT
>CALRSN020000246.1:0-4791 GCA_943370865.1 Bordetella parapertussis | reverse complement strand
ATAGCCAGAAGGGGACGACATTCATCCCTCCTTTTGCTTATAATGTTAGCGATGGTTTCTTCGGCGGAGGTGCTGCACTTGATCCTACAAGAAACGGTTATGCAAGCGCCGCCAGTTATAATTTCTTCCAGATCAATAATGAAATAAATGCAACCTACCAGGCCAGAGTGACCCCTGACATCAACTCAACAACACAGGTTGGTTATTCCGTACAATATGAAAAAAGCAGCTATTCGTTATTACATGGAAGAGGGCTTGCTCCGTTTGTTCAAACTGTAAATGGTGCCAGCACTTTATTACAAGGTACAGATGAGAGAGGAGAATTATCCGTTTCAGGATACTACCTGCAGCAAAACTTCAGCTATAAGAACTTGTTGTATGTTACGGGAGCTGTAAGGGTGGATGGATCCTCCGTATTTGGAGCAGATCAGCGGAACCAAAAATATTTTAAGGCAAGTGGTAGCTATGTGATCAGTGAGCATGAGTTCTGGAAAAAATCAAGTATTAGCAAGTTCTGGAATTTTGCCAAGCTGCGGTTAGCCTATGGCGAAAGCGGTAACCTGACCGGAATCGGGGCTTATGCAAGATTTAATACCTACAGCAGTAATTCTTTTGTGAGCAGAACATCACTTGTTTCCAGTAGCACACTGGCCAATACAAATGTGAAACCTGAGCGGCAGCAGGAATTGGAATTTGGTATTGATCTCGGGTTCTTCAACAGCCGACTGAATATTCAGACCAATATTTACAGTAAAAAAGTGGATGACCTGCTAATCAATCGTTTCATAGCACCTACTACAGGATTTAGTAGCCTGTTAGATAACTTCGGCAGCCTGGAAAATAAAGGATTTGAAATAGTAGTGAATGCAAAACCGGTCGCAACAAAAGATTTCAACTGGTCTGTTACGGCGATCTATAACCATAACAGGAACAAAGCAGTGAAGATCGGCCAGGCGCTGACCTTGTTAAGCACCAACTCAGGTTCTCCTGTTGCTATCATTGAAGGACAACCCATTGGTGTTTTCTATGGAGCTTTCTTTGCATTGGATGGAAGTGGAAACCTCGTAAAAAATGGATCCGGTTTCCCGCAGGGAGAAAGAGGAATTCAAACAGGCGCATTGAATTATACAGTTACAAGAGATCCTGTAACAGGATTACCTATTACCACCAATCCATTAGTACGTAGAATTATCGGTGATCCGAACCCGGATTTTACAGGAAGTTTAGTGAATGAATTCACATATAAGAAAGCAAGCCTTCGTGTACAGTTAGATGCTGTACAGGGTGTGGATGTATTTAATGCTGACTGGAGAACTAGGCAGGGAGTTGGAAATGGTAAAGAAGCTGAAAAAGAGCAGACCGGTGTTTATCCCCGTGGTTATATTAATAGCTTTTATGCTACCGTTGAACAATGGCGTATTGATGACGGGTCATTTGTAAAACTCAGGGAGGTTTCTTTAAGTTATGCTTTCGGCAGCCTGAAGATGTTCAAGGATATCACCTTAAGTGTCAGCGGACGTAACCTGATCAGCTGGGATAATTATAAAGGATATGATCCGGAAGTAAATGCAGGCGGTCAGAGTACAATCCTCAGGGGAATTGATTTTGGTTCTGTTCCTATTCCGAAAACATTTAGTGTGGGACTTTCAGCAAAATTCTAAACCTTCTAAAAAACTAATTATGAAAAATAAAATAAATAAACTGGTATTAATAGCAGCCTTTGCAGGTACTGCCGTTATACAAACCGGGTGCAAGAAGGATTTTGATAATCCCAATGCAGCCACTGATGACCAGGTCTTCAGTTCACCTAAAGGCCTGACAGGTGCTGTCGTCGGTTTGCAAAGAGTATATACTTTGGGTCGTGGGAGCTCACTGTACAACCTGATCACTATTAACGGGCTTACCACCAATGAGCTCATTGTGGTCAATCCTGGTAATACAGCGGAAGTACAACTGGCCGCCGGTGGAACCAATGTGGATGGCAATCATTCCATGCTTACCCAATTCTGGACTACCTGTAACAAGATCGTATATGATGCAGATAAGGTGATTGATAATGCCAAGAATCTGGCCGATAAGAATTATGCAAGTGGGTTGATCGCCTACGCAAGTATTTTCAAAGCATTGTCGATCGGTAATATGTCTCAATTCTGGGAAAAGGTTCCTGCGGGAATCGGGACAAATGTGATATTTATTGACAGGGTGGATGGATTTAAAAAAGCCATTACTGTAATTGATGATGCTTTAGCGGCTATTGCTGCCAATGCAATCAGTGCTTCGTTCATTGCCAATGTTCCGGCGGGTATTGACATTGCGAATACCCTCAATGCACTGAAAGCAAGATATTCATTGTATGCAGGTTTATACTCACAGGCATTAACAGCCGCTAACTTGGTCGATCTGACTAAAAAATCAACTTTCAATTTTGATGCATTGTCATTGAACCCCGTATTTGAAACTGCTACCTCTACTAATAACGTAGTGCAGGTGAAAGATTCAACATTGGGCTTGCTGGTGCCTTTGCAACCATCGTTGACGGATGGACGGGTTCCTTTCTATACTTCTATCAATCCAACCATTGCACCCCGTTTTCGCATCAATGGTTTCTTTAACGCTGCAGGGATAGCTATTCCTGTCTACCTGCCGGGAGAAATCACACTGATCAAAGCAGAGTGTTATGCGAGACAAGCTGCGCCTGACCTGGCAACTGGAACAACAGAGCTGAATAAAGTGGTACAAAAAACCACTGATCCATTTGGTGTAAACGCTAACCAGCCTGCAGCAACTCCTGCTACGATTCCAGAATTGTTAGAGCAGGTCTATCGTCATCGTTGTATTGAATTATTTATGAGCGGTCAGAAGCTGGAAGATATGCGCCGTTTTGGAAGACCCAATGCTGAAAAGAAGCGAAACCTGATGCCTTACCCGCTTCGGGAAAGAGATAATAATCCTAATACACCTCCTGATCCCGTATTTTAACTTTTTTGCAGATATAGAACAAGTAAGCAGTTAGTGTGTGAAAGGTTGCCAGCAATGGCAACCTTTTTATATATGGTCAATGATCAGCAGGAGGGTATTGTACACCTGTTGCAGTTGTTCAGCATTAATACAATACGGCGGCATGATATAAACAGTGTTGCCCAGTGGCCGCAGGAATACATGCTGCTGCAAGGCCAGTTGCATCGTTTCTTCCTTTACTTTATTGAGGTATTCTTTTTGATCGGAGTGAAATTCAAAAGCCAGGATAGTGCCCAGGCTGCGGGCATTCATCACTTTCGGATGATGAACGATCTCTTGTATAAATTGGCGGTTAGAAACAGTGATACTTTCTATGCTGTCCATACAGCTTTCCTGTTGCAACAAATCTAAACTGGCTAATGCCGCCGCACAGGCGATGGGATTGGCAGTATAGGAATGGCCGTGAAAAAAAGTTTTATACAGGTTATCCTGCAGGAAGGCATCGAATATTTTTTGGGTACAGGCGGTGATCGCTAAAGGAAGACTTCCACCAGTCAATCCTTTGGATAAACAAATGATATCCGGTTTGTGATGTAGGTATTCCGAAGCAAAAAGTTGACCCGTTCTTCCAAAACCTGTCATCACTTCATCTGCAATACATAGCACTTCGTTTTGCTTTAGCTGGCAAATGAGTTCGTTCAGCCAGGCTGCTTCATACATATTCATACCGCCGGCTCCCTGTACTAAGGGTTCGTAAATAAAACAGGCGATCTCATCATAAGGTACCTGCCAAAGAGCTAAGGAAGCATTTGGCTCAAGAAAAATCACTTCAAACAGGTAATTATCAAATGCCATGGTAAATACACCTCTCTCACTCACACTCATGGCACCGAATGTATCTCCATGATAGGAGTTTCGTAATGCCAGTATTTTGTTTCTTTTCTTTTGCTCCTTATTCCGGTGAAATTGGATGGCCATTTTCAAGGCTACTTCCACTGCAGTGGACCCATTATCTGAATAAAAGACTTTTGAAAATTGACCGGGTAGCAGCGGTAATAACCGCTCTGCTAATTGTACCGCCGGTTCATGGGTGCAGCCGGCAAAGATCACATGCTCCAGTTGCCGGGCCTGTTCATATATTTTTTCAGCAATATATGGGTGGGCATGACCATGAATATTGGTCCACCAGCTGCTGATGGCATCAATGTATCTATTCCCCTTTTCATCTACCAGGTAAACGCCTTCTCCTTTTGCAATAGCCAGCGGCGGGGAAGCTGTTTTGTGCTGGGTATAAGGATGCCAGATAACGGATTGATCCCTTTCAGCCAGTGTTTTGTTCAGTTCGGTTGACAAAGTATAGTTTTGAACTGTCAAAACTATTAGCTTGGGGGCAAACCCGGAAAGAATTTTGATGATGACCCGGTGCAACGAACAGTAAGACAGAATTGTCAGTCAACATGATTCAGCGATTATGGATGAACGCCAACTGGTAAAAGACTGCCTGAAAGGAAAGCCTGAGGCGCAGCGGCAATTGTATGAGCGGTTTGCAAAAACGATGCTCGGGGTTTGCTATCGCTATACCCGGTCGCTGACGGATGCTGAAGATGTGTTGCAGGAAGGTTATGTACGGGTGTTTACCGGGCTGAAGCAATACAAGTTTGAAGGGGAGTTAGGTGCCTGGGTGCGCCGGGTGATGGTGAATACAGCGTTGAATTACCTGAAGCGGAACCGCAAATACCGGGGTGAGATGTTTTTTACCGATCAGCAGCCACTACTGCACCCGGTAGCTGATAGCGATCCTGCCATCAACCTGCAGGCCAAAGAACTGGCCGA
>CALRSN020000245.1:0-4823 GCA_943370865.1 Bordetella parapertussis | reverse complement strand
CACTAAGGCTGAGGTAATTGATCTGTGGGGACTAGGTAGTATAGAAGTGGCAAGGAGCCGAAAAAACAAGTCCTGGACACCAGAATTCCTGGATAGCTTTGTAAGGAATAAACAGGTTGGCCTTGCTCTCGTATATGACGAATGGTTTGATAAACGACTCTTGCAACGGTGGAACAAAGTAGCTACCTGGCAGATCAGTGATAATGTTATTACGGGAGGCGATACTGTTTCATTTTATAGCATCGATCGCACTTCCGGGCAGGAGCTCCGGAGAAATATTGCTGCTTTTGAGCCGCTGCTACCTAAGAAAGTAAAAGTAGTATATACAATTCCTTTAGCAGAGTGATAAAATATGGATAAGATTAAAGTACTCGAAATTATTCAACAGGGGGAAATCGGAGGCGGGGAGAGTCATCTGCTGACATTGTTGAGCAAGCTCGACCGCAACAGGTTTGAGCCAATAGTTATTGCTCTTTCTGATGGTGAAATGATCAACCGGCTGAATGTAATGGGTATAAAGAATTATGTTGTCAACAGCCGTTTGCCTTTCAATTTCAGGGTTTGGAAAAAAATGAGAAAAATTCTCGAAGAAAATTCGATTGATGTTATTCATACACATGGGGCGAGGGCACTTTCTAATATTATTTACCCGGCATCGGCGTTAAAAATACCGGTGGTTCATACTGTTCACGGCTGGTCATTCCATGATTATTTACCAGCCTGGAAGCGGAAACTAAGAATTAAGGGGGAGAAATTTCTGACGGGGAAAACGAAAATGAACATCGTTGTATCAGAGTCGAATAAGAAAATAGGTATTAAGGAATTTGGCGATTTTTCATGCCGGGTAGTTAATAATGGAGTAGACCTGGTCACCTACAACAGGCATGATAAAGGCATGAGCATAAGAAAGGAGTTCAATATCCCAGAAAAGGCTTTGCTGGTTAGCTTTGTTGCCCGGTTTATTCATGATAAAAACCCTCTTCCTCTTATCAGGGCATTTAAAAGAACTCAGAAAAATCACCCGGATACGTATATGCTGATGGTCGGAGATGGGCCTGCGAGAGCAGAAGCTATGAAACTTGCCGAAGAGTTAGCTATCAGCAGCCATGTTTTATTCCCGGGTTTTCGTTCCGATGTACCCGCAATACTCGCTGCTTCTGATATTTTCTGCCTGCCTTCCATTAAAGAAGGGCTTCCGGTTAGCCTGATAGAGGCAATGGCAATGGGGAATGCTGCTGTAGCTACGGCCGTGCAGGGTTGTACGGATGTTGTAACAGATGGGGTGGATGGGCTGCTTGTGAAAATGGAAGAGCTTGAATCGGGGCTCAGCAACGCATTACGACGACTGGCTGATGACCCCAAACTTCTTCAACACTTGGCTACTGAAGGCCGGAAAACAGTGGAGAAAAGGTTTGATGCCATTACGATGACAAATCATATTGAGAATATTTATCTTGAATTGCTATCAAGCAATGGTTATATCAAATAGTTATTTCTATGCAGGTTGTTCACATAGTATCATTTATTGTCTTTGTTTATGTATGGCTAAGTGTCATATATCTTTTCTTGTTTGCAATGGCGGGAAGATTCGGGAAGCTAAAAAAGTATACGATAGATGAGAAAAAGGCAATGATAGCTGTTCTCATCCCTTCTTATAGGGATGATTCGGTAATTCTTGATACGGCGCTAGAGGCATTAAAACAATCTTATCCATCCGAAAGATATACGGTAACCGTGATTGCAGATGGCTTGCAAGCGGATACTATACAACAATTAAAAAGGCTTCCCATTCAGGTGGTAGAAGTGTCATTTGATGTGAGCATGAAAGCAAAGTCACTCAATGCTGCTTTTAGTCAATTGCCATCCGGGGTATATGATATTGCTATGATCCTGGATTCGGATAATATTATGAACCCCGATTGCCTTGAAAAAATCAATCATGCATTTCAGCAGGGCTGGCAGGTGATCCAGTGTCACCGGACTGCAAAGAATAAAAATACAGCAGTAGCCATACTTGATGCACTCAGTGAGGAGGTGAATAACACAATCTTCAGACGTGGCCACAGGGCCGCGGGGTTTTCCTGTACCCTGATTGGATCAGGAATGGCATTTCAGTATGAGTTACTGAAAGATATCTTTGCCTTACCTGAAATCCAGAATAATCCCGGTGAGGACAGGGAAGTGGATATACAACTCGTAAAGAAAAACATTGTCGTAGAATATATAGATGATGCATATGTATTAGACGAAAAAGTGCAACGGAAAGAAGTGTTTGAGAAGCAGAGAACCCGTTGGTTGGGTACGCAGGTGGAGCAGGCAAGTCGTTTTTTCGGAAGAGATATGCTCCCCTTTTTTTGGAGAAAAACATATATCAATAAGTGTTTTCAGAATTTTTTGCTACCCCGTTTATTATTTGTGTTGCTGTTTTTTTTTATACTGATTGCCTGCACAGTAGATATAATTACGGAAAGTAAGTTATTTTCCTTTGTTTATTAACTGATTGTTTTTCTTTGTTTTAACAAATTATTTTTCCTTTTTTTTGTTGCCCAACCCTTCTTTTTTACATATATTTGTTGCCCAGTTGTTGCCCAAATGAGCCGGGCAACAAGTTTGGGCAACAAAGCGAGATTATGCTACATACAGCTACATCAAGCTACATTCTGCAACAACCAGCTACAACAGGCAACAATGAGCAGCCATATCAGACTTCAAAAAACCTGTCAGTTTTGCGGTGAACGATTCACTGCAAAGACCACTGTTACACAGTTCTGCTCCGATGACTGTGCTAAGAAAGCTTACAAGAAAAGGAAGAGGATTGAAAAGATGGAAGTCGCTATTGAATCGGAAATTGAAAAAGCGATTTATGATCCGGCTCTATCTCAAAAGGAATTTCTCACCATTGGTGAAGTCTGCCAGCTGATTAATGCAAGTCGCTGGACTATTTATCGACTTATCGATAATGGCCAACTAAAAGCCGGTAAAATTGGCCGTAATACCCGGATACCAAGAACAGCAATTAATGAACTTTTCAAACTGACTGAAGTATGAACGTAACATTAAGGCAAAGAAAAAAGGGAAAGAAGATCAGTCTTTATCTTGATTATTATAGTGAAGGTAAAAGAGAGTATGAGTATCTGAACTTATACCTGGTGCCAGTGCCAGAGAAAGGCAAACTCACAAAACAAGAGAATGAGGATAATCGTAAAAGCCTTGCGATGGCTGATGCGATCCGCTCCAAACGCATGTTGGAAATAAAGAATGAAGAATATGGTTTTAGGGACACCGAAAAAGTAAAAGGCAGTTTCCTCGTTTATTTTCAACAGTTAACAAATAAGCGAAAGAATAGCGAGGGGAATTGGGGAAACTGGGATAGTACGCTAAAGCATTTACAAAAGTTTGCACCAAGAGGTATTTCATTTAAAGACATCAATAAGGAATGGTTGGAAAACTTCAAAGAGTATTTACAAAATGAGGTAAAAAGCAAAAGCAAGAAGAGCCTTTCTCAAAATTCACAATCATCTTATTTTAGTAAATTATCTGCTGCATTAAAGGAGGCTGTTAAAGATGGCATACTACAAAACAATCCTGTTGGGCAAACAGGTGGTATAAAGCCTGGTGATCCGGAGAGAGAATTTCTGACATTGGAAGAACTACAGGCCGCAGTCAAAGAGGATTGTGAAATACCGATACTAAAAAATGCATTTATCTTTTCCGCTCTCACCGGGTTACGGTGGTCTGATATTGAAAAATTGACATGGGCTGAAATACAGCATTCGGATAAATCTGGCTACTATATCCGTTTCCGTCAGAAGAAAACGAAGGGCGCTGAAACGCTACCCATATCAGAGCAAGCCTTTCAATTATTAGGGGAAAGAAAAGCACCTGCTGATAAAGTGTTTGACGGATTGATATACAGTGCCTGGCATAATGAGAAACTTAGAGATTGGATTGCAAAAGCGGGTATCATCAAGCATATTACTTTTCACTGTGCTCGTCACACTTATGCTACCCTTCAAATTACTTTAGGTACTGATATTTATACAGTGTCAAAACTCTTAGGCCATAAGCATCTGAAGACAACGGAAGTTTATGCCAAAGTGATCGATCATAAAAAACAAGATGCTGCGAATAGAATCAAAATCGATTTCTAATTAGAATCTAAATTGGCACTAGAACTTTCAAAGAGGATTCAAAGCTAAAATTAATCACATCAATATCCGAGTTTTCCTTCTATAGCAAACTAACTATAAAGTCAATATCGTAATCTCCTTTTTCCCAATCACCAATAGCTTTATTTAAATCTTCAATTGTTGGAGATAATTTGAATTCAACTGATATTGGTTTATCTTCAAATTTGAATTGTTGAAGATTAATGAACTCTTTCAATTCACTTGCTATATGATCTCTTAGGATTATTTGATTTCTTCTGAAATCAAGTTTACGCCAAAGATAAAAGTATTCAGTAAAATCTTCATCATTTGCTATCGGCCGACGGTGATCCCAGCCATACTTACTAGTTAGCTTCCAAAGTCGAGTAGTATGCAGTTTCCGGTGCAGATTTAAGTTGTAGTTTTTTTCCCTTTCCAAGCTCGAATTCAAAAAGCTAAATGTTGGGTCATGTTCAGAGAATTGGTTTAAGCGATGAAGGAACTTTGTCAATGCCCTTTTGCCCCCTAATTCTTTGGGAAACTCAATTCTAAGAACTTTTTCAATTGGAATTTCATGCTTTATTGGAATGCCTAATCGTTGAGCTTCACTTTGAGGTATAAATTGTTCAAGCTTTCTTCTGCGAAATCTAAGCCGGTCGCCGTTGATTCTATCTA
>CALRSN020000244.1:0-4850 GCA_943370865.1 Bordetella parapertussis | reverse complement strand
AACCGGTTATCCATATCAATGATCCAGTTTCCATCCACGATGAACTTGTACCAGTACTTACCCGGCTTTAATTTCACCGAAGCGATCCAGCCACTATCGGTTTTGGTCATCGGTAAATTATCAGGTACCCAATTATTGAAACTACCCGCCAGCATCACCTTACCGGCTTTCTGGTTGTTACGCAGGTAAAAAACAACTAATGAATCTTCTGTAATGCGGAAAGGCTGTTTATTCCGGAAACGGTTATACCCCATTACCACTTTATTACTCACTGCCGGAAATTCGCCATCCAGGAATTGTTTCTTTTCCATCAGCCGGATCTTTTCGGCATGATCATCCAGGTCAGCCAATCCTTCTATGAGCTTTGTGAAAATGCATACTTCGTTATTATTGATAACCACTTTCCATCCCTGTTTTTTCAGGGAATCTTCAAATCCTTTTGTGAGGAATTGATTCAGCGCCAGTGACTGCAGTCCGTATTGTGTAATGAAGCTGTCAAGAGAGGCAATGCCGATATCCTTGCCGATAGCAATATGCATCTGTCCATTCTTGATCGTGTAGTTCTTTAATGGAGGTTGTGCTGCACCTCTTATGGCAAACAGCATAAGGGCCAGTATGAGGAAGAAGCTTATCCGCCACCCCGTTTTGATGATATGTTGAGCTACCCTCCTCATTTCCATAAGTACATTTTGCGAGTTACAAAATTAAACCCTATTTTCTGTAAGGAGAGAAAATCAAATCCTAATATTCCGTCCACGCAGCCGCCATAAGAGAAACAGGTCTTTTCCAGGTTGGTGATCATTACTGGCAGGTCATTTACCCGCTGACCTCCGATGACCAGTGTTTGCAGGTCGCCTCTCAAGGCTTCCACTCGCTTATTTCCGGCCCCGGTGAGGATGATGCGTCCGTTAATGCTTACTTGTTCAAATACTTTATCTGGCAACCGGCTGTCCAGCACATTGGATTCCGCACCGCTGTCAATGATCAGACGTATTTTTTTCCCTGCGAGTTCCGTCCTGACGATGATCCGGTCATCTTTCATTTCAATGGGAATGGTATGATAAGCGGCAGTATCCCGGAGTGCTTCGTTTTGACTTGCCAGGTCATCTTTTCGGTTCGCCTTACGCAGGTGGATCTGGCTTCTTTCAAAATCAATGATCATTTCATACCTGTCCAGTAATTGCATACCGATCAGGCCGAGGATCTTGACGCCTTTGCTATTTTCAATATGCCCCAGGTTCACCAAGTCTGTCTTTACACGGTAATGTTCGGTGCCTCCAAACCTGAAATTGCTGATCACTGTTTGCAGGGCGGTGGCGATCTCTCCTGTCATCCCTCCTTTTTGTTCGTCCTGTTCCCAGGTGGTTTCATAATGGCGGAAATAGGTCATGTTCAGCACCAGGTGAGGGCAACCCGTATCCAAAATAAAATTCCCTTCAATACTGTCCGCTCTTGCTCGTACGAGGATAAGGTTTCCAGCCCTGCTGAAAGGAATTACAATAACAGATGAATCCTGGTCATATTTAGCTTCACTGAAAACATGGATGGATAATTCACCCGGATTAGTACCGGCAAATGACCGGCTGCCGACAAGCAGCAGCTGTATGCAAAGCATACCTATCATTATATAAAGCCGGTTAGGAAGAAGCATTGGTTTTCTATCGGGATAAAATTACCGACCGGCCCTGTCATATTCCGGCGCATAATGATTAATGGCACATTACTCTCTTAACCGGGAACAAATGTTAATGAATTTAATAAACAGTTATTAGTTACAGTTCATCCACCTGCCGCCTGTAATCATATTGCAGGTCTTCATGCAACGTAGCCAGTACGGTGTTGATCTTTTTCAATTGCGATAAATAAAGATTATTGATGACTGCATTCTGGCTAATGGGAATACCTGATTCTTTGAGAATCGTACAGAAATGTATCCGTATAGCAAGATCCGTTTCTTTGATCCCGCTGTAACGGCTGTATTTATTGATGATCCGGACAATTTTTCGCAGGCTTTTTTTAGCAAAGTACAGTTGTGACTGGTTGATCTCGCTAAACAATTCATCGATCTCGTTCTTTACGGATGTAACAAATCCTTCTTCATTATGTGCTTCAAATAAAAGATAGGTCAGCAGTTCTTTGTTCTCTTTTTTGAACCGGGACAGCCGCAGGCATAATTCCACCGTTTCGGCGGGTTTGCAGTTTAGTAATTCTTGTTTTATTTCATGTACCGTGGCAGCTTTCATGTGGCGAAAGTAGGGAAGTTTAGTTCCTGTTGGATACCGGTAAGGGGAAACGTTCGCCGGTTGCAGTTACCCGGTAATAAATACCTTGTTCAATAAGTACGGCCTCCGATTTTCCTTCCGCATGTGGCACATCCGTATTCACCACTTTACCATGATGCCATACACTGATCGTATCCGCTACAATAGAATGACCGGTGAAGATATGCCGCACCGAAAATCGTGACAACGTTCTGTGGATCTGCCCGGGTAATACCTTATCGGGGTCGGGTTTATAATATCCCCGGTACCAGAAAGGCCCATCATCATTATACAAAACAGGCAGTTTTTTATCTGGATAGTTATAAAGACTATCTGAATAATAAGGTTTCACCAGGGTATTGATCTCTTCTGGTGAAAGCCGGAGTTTATTTACGGCATCGGATATGCCACCGTGCACAAAAATATTATCCCCGATCTTCTCGATCACATTCTTGGTCCGCAACCAGCGGCCCAGTTCGGTATGTTCATCAAATAGCTGTTCATACTTCACATTCAGTAAGCCGGTGCTTTCTTTATATTTTTTATTGACATACCTGGTATCACCGCTCATGATCATGATCTCGTGATTGCCCAGGATATAATGGACATACCCGCCGGCAGCTTTTGCTTTGTCCTCCAGCGAATAAATAAACCAAAGTAATTCAGTGACCTGCTGACCACGATCCACAAAATCACCGGATAATACCAGGTGCCCTTTTCCAAATATCCAGTTCAGGTCGTTGTCAATAACCCCGCAAGCCTGCAATAATTTTCTGAGCCCGGCAAAATTGCCTTCCATATCGGACAGGATCAATTGCTTTTCCGGAAGTGGAAATACAGTGGGCTCATTGATCAGTTCATTTTTTAATGTTACCGCGAAGGTCTTGCCGGGAATATCGGTATTGATAGAAAGATTGACATTGTTCCGGGAGGTAATGGGCATACTATCCACCCGAGCTGTTTTGCTGCCATTCTCTTCGATGATATTTTTAATAAATACCTGTTCATTGTGATAAGATACATAAGGGCCGTCAACGGTGTTTTCGCTGACAGTTAAAACAACCGGGATAAGAAAAAGAATGGACAAGAGGCGGGTTTGCTTCATGGTGCTGGTATTTGAGCCTTGCTTTTATCATCAACAATCTAAAAGCTGTTTGGTATCACAATTAAATGTAAAAATATTTCTCTACATGGAGACAATCCTTGTGCCCCATTCAGTTGCAGCCATTTCAAATTTTATCTCGCCTTTACCGTAGAGGCCTGTTTCTCTCCAGCCAGCCTTGCGGTAGAAGGTTTCTGCCCTGGTGCCGGGACTGGTACTGAGCCAGATCGGGTGAGTGGTTTGTTGAAAATACCAGTTCAGCATATTATCATGGAGGCGACGACCAATACCTTTTTTATCAAAACCTGGTTGTACGAACAAAGCCCAGACATTATGATCCTGCAGATCAGCGATTGCAAAGCCAACGATTGTGCTATCCACTTCACAAACCCAGCCTTTTCCACGATTCAGGATATAATCTTCACAATCCTTATCAGTTACCAGTGCAGGGTTAGACAAAGTGTTTTCCGTTACTGCATTGCGGACAACTTGTATTTGCGGAATATCATTTATCGTGGCTTCTCTGAAAATCATTGTTTAGTTATACAATTTCAATACTTGCTTAAGAATGGAGTTGATTTTCTTTACCGGAATGTCTTTAGCAGGATCCAGTAATAGGATTTTCATACGGGCCCTTTTTTCAATGACCAGGTCAGGATCACTGATCTTGCTTCCTTCTACAATACCCAGATAAGGTTGTTTATATTTCTTATGCACCCAGAGATAGCAACACATTTTTCCTTTGTAACAGAAAAAAGGCATGCCATACTTCCAGGCTTCGGAGATATTTTCATCCAGCTCTAAAATATGTGACCGTAAAAATTGAAGGCAGGATCTCGCTGGTTCCTCCTGTTTTAAAAACCAGTCATCAACAGGTTTCAGCATGGGTTATTTTTTGAAGGTTGGATGAGATCCCACAGGTTGCCATAGAGGTCTGCAAAAACCGCAACAGTTCCATAAGGCTCTGTGACAGGTTCCCGGATAAACAAAATCCCCTTGCTGACCATATCCTTATAATCCCGCCAAAAATCATCCGTATATAAAAACAGGAACACCCGGCCACCGGTTTGGTTACCTACCCTGCTTTGCTGTTCTTCGTTGGTTGCTTTAGCTAATAATAACTGGCATTCAGCCGAACCTGGAGGTGATACGATTACCCAGCGTTTTGTATCACTGAGCAGGGTATCTTCTTCCAGCCGGAAGCCGAGCTTTTCCGTATAGAAACGAATAGCTTCATCATAATCAGCTACCACCAGTGCAATATGTGCTATATGCTGTTTCATGGCTTACAAATATCTCATTCTTTTCAAAAATGGAGCAAATAAGTAATTCTTAACAGGTAAAAAAGGTAGGTCATATCTTTTTCAGTAAAATTATTTTACATTGTCCCCGTCTTGTATGCGCAGGTATTTATTGATCATATCATCTGTTTTGTTCCTGAATTGTACTTCTGAACTGCACCAGTTGTTCAGGATACCCCTTTTATT
>CALRSN020000243.1:0-4851 GCA_943370865.1 Bordetella parapertussis | reverse complement strand
ATTGATAAGCCCTTTGATATTCAGCTTCCTGGCGATTTTTTCTGCATATTCTTCCATTGTCTGCACCACTAATGGTGTAAGGTTGAAGGCGGGTAATACGGCATTACTGTCTCCACTATGGATGCCCGCAGGCTCTATATGCTCCATTACACCCATCACATGGAAATCTTCACCGTCAAAGATTCCGTCAATCTCTGCTTCCTGGCAACGATCCAGGAAATGATCGATCAGGATCTTATTGCCGGGAATATGTTTTAAAAGACTGACAACGGCTTTTTCCACTTCATCATCATTGATCACAATTCGCATCCGTTGCCCACCTAATACGTAAGAAGGACGAACCAGCACCGGATAACCCACTTTATTTGCCACCACAATGGCCTCATCGACATCATAGGCAGTGCCATAGTCAGGGTAAGGGATATCCAGTTCTTTCAGCAGGTCACTGAAACGGCCGCGGTCTTCGGCGATATCCATACTGTCATAGGAGGTACCAATGATCTTTATTCCTTTCTCGTGTAATTTCTCTGCCAGTTTCAGCGCCGTTTGACCGCCAAGCTGAACGATAACACCTTCTGGTTTTTCATGCTCTATGATCTCCCAGAGATGCTCCCAGTAAACGGGTTCAAAATATAACTTATCAGCTACGTCAAAATCGGTAGAAACGGTTTCCGGGTTGCAGTTGACCATGATGGCTTCATAACCTGCTTCTTTGATAGCGAGCAGGCCATGTACACAGCAATAATCAAATTCAATTCCCTGGCCGATACGGTTAGGGCCTGAGCCGAGTACAACGATCTTCTTTTTATCAGACAATTTTGACTCGTTGTAATTACCTTCTTCAAAGGTGGAATAAAAATAAGGGGTCTTTGCTTCAAATTCTGCGGCACAGGTATCTACCATTTTATATACTCTTGTAATACCTGCTGCTTTTCTTCTATTATACACATCTTCTTCATTGCCATGTTCTGTGATACGGCTGATCTGTTCATCACTGAAGCCATTTACTTTGGCTTCCCGCAGGAGTTCTAATGGCAAAGTATCAAGATCGTATTTGGCAATTTCTTTTTCTATCGTACATATCTTCTGGATCTCATGAATGAACCAGCGGTCAATACCATTGGTGGCTTTTGAGATCGTACTTGCAGAGATACCCGCCATCAGCGCATCTTTGATACGGAATATCCTGTCCCATTTCGGCGTTTTAATATATTCCAGCAACTCATCTGCATGCATCAGGCTTTTTCCATAATATCCCAGGCCAACAGCATTATTCTCTAAACTCTGACAGGCTTTTTGTACCGCTTCCGTAAAACTTCTGCCGATGGCCATTACTTCGCCCACACTTTTCATCTGTAATCCTAAAGTATCATTAGCCCCTTTGAATTTATCAAAATTCCATCTCGGAATTTTCACGATCACATAATCCAGTGCCGGCTCAAAATAAGCAGAAGTGGTTTTGGTGATCTGGTTTTCCAGTTCATCCAATGTATAACCGATGGCTAATTTAGCGGCGATCTTCGCAATGGGATAACCGGTAGCTTTACTGGCTAATGCTGATGAACGGCTCACCCTGGGGTTGATCTCGATGGCAATGATCTCTTCTGTATCCGGGCTCATGGCAAACTGTACGTTACAACCGCCGGCAAAATTGCCCAGGTCACGCATCATCATGATAGCGGTGTTGCGCATCAGTTGCATGCCGGTATCACTCAAGGTCATAGCAGGAGCTACGGTAATGGAATCACCGGTGTGAACTCCCATCGGGTCAAAATTCTCTACCGTACAAATGATACAAACATTATCAGCGGAGTCTCTCAATAACTCTAATTCAAATTCTTTCCAGCCGAGTACGGCTTTTTCGACCAATACTTCGTGAATGGGCGATGCCTGCAAGCCACGGTTCAATGCTTCATCCAGTTCGGATTTATCGTGCACAAAACCACCACCTGTTCCGCCAAGGGTAAAGGAAGGGCGGATCACCAGCGGGAAACCTATTTCCTGGGCAAATTCCTTTCCTTCCAGGAAGGAGTTGGCTGTTTTGGCCGTTGCAACCGGCACTCCCAACTGGATCATCCACTGGCGGAATTTCTCCCTGTCTTCTGCTTTATCAATGGCTTTGATATCCACACCGATCAACCGCACCCCATATTTTTCCCAGATACCGAGATCTTCGGCTTCTTTGGCTAGGTTAAGGGCTGTTTGTCCTCCCATGGTTGGCAGCACAGCATCGATCTGGTTTTCTTCTAATATTTCTTCAATACTCTCCACGGTCAGCGGCAGCAGGTAAACCCTGTCAGCCATCATCGGGTCGGTCATGATGGTGGCCGGGTTGCTGTTAATAAGGTACACCTTGATGCCTTCTTCCCGAAGGCTGCGGGCCGCCTGGGTTCCGGAATAGTCAAATTCACAGGCTTGTCCAATAATAATAGGCCCTGAACCGATGATCAGGACCGACTTAATAGAATTGTCTTTGGGCATTTTTTATGAGGAATTATATAGCGTTCGGGATGGAAAAACAAATTGCGCAAAAGTAAGGGAATAGAGGGGATTGACAGGGCAATTGAATATTTTTTTTCCCTCCACTTTCTCAGAACGGCTTTAGCTGTTTTGGTCTCGGGATTTTGCGGTATGACAAAGCAAACAGATCGTCATAAATATTCTTCCCTTGCCCGGTGAGGCTTATGACTGTTTGTTTCAGTTCTTCAGGAGTGGCAAAGCCTCTTCTGCTGGGTGAAAAGTTCTCAGTAATAGTTTTCATCGTCAATGTATCTCTTTGCAGGGAAAAATTGGCGAGGTAAAACACTTTTTGAGTTTTGATTTCTGGCGGCTTTTTGCCCCGGGTGGTAACGAGAACAACTGATCCTTCCACATTCATGAACCGTTGCCCGTTCACATAAGAAATATAACCGGTAAAATAAGAAGTGTCGGGTAATATGATATCACCTTTGGCAGCCTTTCCATAACGGGTGATAGCGTAAGTCGAATCGGAATTTTGAGTAATATCAAGTGCTTCGATACCAAAAAAATCGCTGCCATCTTTTACAATGCCATACCAATAGCCCAGCAACGTACTGTCAACAGGCTCCACAGGCCTTGCTTCCAGCGGCACTGCCGATTCGTAAGGACAGGCGTAGAGTAAAATGCTGATGGGTATCAGCCAAAGCAATTTTTTCAAAGCAGTTGATGGTTAAAGGGAAAAAGATACGAAGATCAGCGTCAACTCGGGCAAACCTATTGAGGGAATTGTAAAATGGGAAGAATTAGAGCTTAATCGTTGATCCTGATATTGATAATATAAGTGCCTGCTTCCCTGAATTCTATTTCTACATCCTCTGTTCCCATTTTGACTCTCATCCGGATGGGAAAACGAACATCTTCAATAATTGATTCGGTTTTTTTAGCGTGGTTATCATTAACGTATAGTCGGCCATAAGCACCCGTCACGGCCTCCACCTCATCCACTTTTATTTTAGGTAATTCATCGCTGCTGACAGAACTGGCACCGCCGGATGTATTGGTAATGAAAAAAGTGATCTTATTGTAAGGATCGGTCTTGTATTCCACTTCCACGTCGGTTACCATCTTGCTTTTATTGATGATGCGGTAAGGATGTTCGTACTTACCCACATATACATCCTTTTTCCAATAGCCTTCCACGATGCTGTCACCTGCATTAGTTCTTTTATACAGCATTGTTCCTTTCCCATCTTTCAGCCCTTTTGAAAAACTGCCTCTGAATTCATTGCCATTCTTCCATATATAAGTACCATTACCATCCGGCAGACCTGATTTAAAATCTCCTTCGTAGCTATCTGTTCCGGTTGCCTTGCCCTTACCGCTGGCTTTTCCCTTTTTACATTCCCCGGTATAGGTTCCTTTGAGTTCGTCTTTTTCAACAGCACAATCCTGGGCTGATATAGTAGAAGAAATTAAAAGCGAAGCAATAGCAGGGAGGATGGTTTTTATTATTTTCATTAAACAAGGATTAAATTGTTTTCAAAATTACCTGATATAAGAATAAAATAGAGAGGTATGTTGTTAATTTGTAACACATGACGAAAGATAGTCGCTACCATTTCAAAAAAATATGTTTCTTATTGATAGTGTTGGTACCTGGTGTCCTTCTATCACAGTCGTTTACAAATACGGTTCAAAAAGGATATTTCAGGAACCCCCTTGGTATCCCGATGGAGATCGTTGCCAATATGGGTGAACTCCGGCCCAACCATTGGCATATGGGGCTGGATATAAGAACCAATCAAAAAGAAAATCAACCTGTCTATGCGGCAGCGGAAGGATATATTACACACATCGGCATAAGACCCCAAAGCTTCGGGAGATATATTATTGTAGATCATCCCAACGGCCTTTCTACCTTATATGCTCACCTCAATGATTTTTTTCCTGCACTCGAAGAATATGTTACTGCCAAACAATATGCACTGGAGACATGGGCTATTGAGTTGGATTTCGATCCGCAACAATTTCCGGTCAGCAAAGGACAGTTCATTGCTTACAGTGGTAATACCGGCGGTTCACAGGGGCCACATTTACATTTTGAAATATTTGATACCAAAACGACCAAACGTCTCAATCCTTTACTTTTCGGCTTCCCGCTGCTGGATAATGTACCGCCTGACCTGGTTAAACTGGCTTTGTATGACCGCGGCATTAGCGTGTATGAACAAACGCCTGAATTTTTTACAGTAAAAAGAACAGATAGCGGTTACATTATTCCAAAAATGCCCGTATTGAAAACCGGGTTACAAAAACTCAGTTTTGGAATACAGGCTTATGATCGTATCAGTGGATCGCCCAATGCCGATGGTATTTATTCGGCAGAACTGT